>JAOUDU010000132.1 GCA_029859085.1 Gammaproteobacteria bacterium
CCATCACGCCGGGGTTACCGATATCGGCGAAATGACCAACCTCGGCAAGGCCCTGCGGGAGAAGTTGCAGGCCATCGCCGAGGTGAGACCCCCCGAAATCGTCAGCCAGCACGACTCCAGCGATGGGACCCGCAAGTGGATTATCCGGGTGGATGGCGGCGGGCTGATCGAGACCGTGCTGATCCCCGAGGCCGGCCGCGCGACCCTGTGTGTGTCCTCCCAGGTGGGATGCAGCCTGGACTGCAGTTTCTGCTCCACCGGCAAACAGGGTTTCCAGCGCGACCTGAGCGCGGCCGAGATCATCGGCCAGGTCTGGCTGGCCATCAAGTCCTACGACGCCTTCGCGCCGGGCAGCGGGCGTATCGTCACCAATGTGGTGATGATGGGTATGGGGGAGCCCCTGCTCAATTTCGATAACGTCGTCGCCGCGATGGACCTGATGCTGGAGGACCTTGCCTACGGGCTGTCCAAGCGCCGGGTCACCCTGAGCACTTCCGGAGTGGTGCCGGCGCTGGACCGGCTGGCCGGGGTGAGCGAGGTGTCTTTGGCCATTTCCCTGCACGCGCCCAACGACGAGTTGCGCAACCAGCTGGTACCCATCAACCGCAGGTACCCGATCGCCATGTTGCTGCAGAGTGCCCGCAACTACATCGCCGCCCAGCGCGACAGCAAGCGCGTGGTCACGGTGGAGTACACGTTGATTGCCGGGGTTAACGACCAGCCGGAGCACGCCCGGGATCTGGCCGTGCTGCTGAAGGACTTTCCCTGTAAGATCAACCTGATTCCGTTCAACGCGTTTCCGCAGTCCGGTTACCAGCGTCCCAGCGGCAACGCCGTGAGCCGGTTCTGGCAGGTGCTGGTCGACGCGGGATTCGTGGTGACGGTGCGCACCACCCGGGGCGAGGATATCGATGCCGCCTGCGGGCAACTGGTCGGCCAGGTGGTCGATCGCACCCGCCGCAGCGAGCGCCATCGCGCCGCGGCTGACATCCAGGCAATACAGGTAAGATAAGGTTAAATGTTCTGATGAGATACAAGCTGAAAAACGTCGCGCTACTGGCCGTGCTGGCCCTGTTGGCGGGTTGTGTTACCACCACCGAAGGCGGGTTCACCGAGAAATACTCCCCCGAGGAGGCGCTGCAGGAACGCGTGGAACTGGCGCGACAGTATATCGGGGAGGGCAACTGGGAGGCCGCCAAGCGCAACCTCAAGCTGGCGTACGAGATCGACCCCAACAACGCCTATGTCTACGAGGCTTTCGCCCTGGTCTACCAGAGCACCGGCGAGTACGAGCTGGCGGAGGAGAATTTCGAGAAAGCGCTGAAGCTCGACTCGAAACTTTCCCGGGCGCGCAATAATTATGCGGCCTTCCTGTTTTCCCAGCAGCGTTACAAGGAGGCGGCCAAGCAGCTGGACATCGTCGTCAAGGACAGCCTGTACTCCGGCCGGCCGCTGGCCTTCGTCAACCTGGGACTGTGCCGCGTGCAGCTGTTCGATCCCGAGGGCGCGGAAGAGGCGTTCGTGCGCGCGCTGGCCATGGATCGCACCAATTCCATCGCCCTGCTGGAAATGGCCCAGCTGAGGTTTGACGCGGGCGACTTCGCCAATGCCAGGAAGTACTACGGTACCTACCGCTCCGTGGTCCGCCAGCAGAGTGCCCGCGGCCTCTGGCTCGGGGTTCGCCTGGCCCGGGATTCGGGCAACCTGAACGACGAAAGCAGCTATGCGCTGGCGCTCAAAAACCTGTATCCCGATTCGGTTGAATACGAAGCGTACAGGCGGACCGTCAGCCCGTGAGCGATGATTCGATCCAACAGCTGGATGCATTCCTGACCCCTGGCGCCCTGCTGAAGGCCGCCCGTGAGGCGCGCGATTTGTCGCAGCGGGAAGTGGCCGATCAGCTGCACCTTATGCCCGGCTACCCGGCCGTTATCGAGCGTGACGATTTCAAGGCGCTGCGCCACCCGGCTTTCGCCCGCGGCTACGTCAAGGCCTATGGCAAATTGGTGGGAGTGGACGAAAAGCGCCTGCTCGAGGCCTATGATCGCCTCCGGGCCCAGGAGGAAGCCCCGGCCCCCAAGGCGGTACGCGCTCGCCCGGTGCAGTTGCAGCACACCGGCCTCGGTGTGATTGTCGGTCTGTTCCTGCTGGTATTGCTGGTGGCGGCTATCTGGTGGTGGCAGGCGGAGCCGCAGGAACCGGTGCAGGATTCGGCGTTTCCGGCAGATACCGGTGTGGTGGGCGGCATCGCCCGCGATGACTCCATTTCAGGTGAAAGATGAAAACCCATAGCCCGATCAAGCGGCGCGTAAGCCGGCAGATCATGGTTGGCAACGTGGCCGTAGGTGGCGACGCCCCGATCAGTGTGCAGAGCATGACCAACACCGAAACCTGCGATGTGGCCGCGACGGTGGCGCAGGTGCGCGCGATCGCCGACGCCGGTGCCGACATTGTCAGGGTATCGGTACCCAGCATGGAGGCCGCCGAGGCTTTTCGTGATATTCGCGCCCAGGTGGAGGTGCCGCTGGTGGCGGATATCCACTTCGATCACAAGATCGCCCTGAAGGTGGCCGAGTACGGCGTGGACTGCCTGCGCATCAACCCGGGCAACATCGGCAGCGACGCCAAGGTGCGGGCCGTTATAGACAGCGCGCGGGACAAGGGTATACCCATTCGCATCGGCGTCAACGCCGGGTCGCTGGGCAAGGACCTGCAGCGCAAGTACGGCGAGCCCACCGCCGCGGCGCTGGTGGAATCGGCGCTGCGCCACGTGGCAATCCTGGACAAGTTCAATTACCCGGATTTCAAGGTCAGCGTGAAAGCCTCCGAGGTGTTCATGGCGGTGGAAGCCTATCGCCTGCTGGCCCGGGAAATCGACCAGCCGCTGCACCTGGGTATCACCGAGGCCGGAGGCCTGCGCGGCGGCACCGTGAAATCGGCGGTGGGCCTGGGCATGCTGTTGATGGACGGTATCGGCGACACCATCCGCATCTCCCTGGCCGCGGACCCGGTTGAAGAGGTGAAGGTTGGCTTCGAGATACTCAAGAGCCTGAAACTGCGCACCAATGGCATCAACTTTATCGCCTGCCCCAGTTGCTCGCGCCAGAATTTCGACGTGATCAGCACGATGAACATGCTGGAGCAGCGGCTGGAGGATATCCGCACCCCGATGGATGTGGCGGTGATCGGCTGCATCGTCAACGGCCCGGGAGAGGCGCGGGAGGCGGATGTGGGCCTGACCGGCGCCTCTCCCAACAACCTGATCTACGTGGCGGGAGAGCCCGACCACAAGGTCAGCAATACCGACTTCATCGATCACCTGGAGCAAGTGATCCGGCAGCGGGCGGCGGTACTCGAGCGGCAGCAGGCCGAGCTGGACGAGAAACTGATCCTGAAATCGTCCAACTGAGCCGGGCACTGGAGAACGCGTGAGCACTATACGAGCTATCCGGGGGATGAACGACATCCTGCCGGATGAGACCCCCCACTGGCGTCGCCTGGAGCAGGTGGTTTGCCGGCTGCTGAACAGTTACGGCTATGGTGAGATTCGCCTGCCGCTGGTGGAGCACACCGAGCTGTTCAAGCGCTCCATCGGCGAGGTAACCGATATTGTTGAAAAGGAGATGTACAGCTTCGACGATCGCAACGGCGAGAGCCTGACCCTCCGCCCGGAGGGTACCGCCGGTTGTGTCCGCGCGGCCATCCAGCAGGGCCTGCTGACCGTACCCCAGCGCTTGTGGTATGCCGGCCCCATGTTCCGCTACGAGCGCCCGCAAAAGGGTCGCCAGCGCCAGTTCCACCAGATCGGGGTGGAGGCGCTGGGTGTCGCCAGTGTCGAGATGGACGCGGAACTCATCCTGCTGTGCGCCAGGTTGTGGCGGCGGCTCGGCCTTGCTGGCAGCGTCGAGCTGCAGATCAATTCGATCGGCAGCAGCGCCGCGCGGCGGGCCTACCGGGCGGCCCTGGTCGAGTACCTGTCGGCACATCGAGCCGCCCTGGACGAGGACAGCCAGCGTCGTCTCGACAGCAACCCGCTGCGTATCCTGGACAGCAAGAACCCTGACACGCAGGCCTTGCTCGATGCGGCGCCGGTGCTTGCGGATTACCTGGACGCCGAGGCCCGGGACGATTTCGACCGCCTGCGCGAGCTGTTGACCGCTGCCGGCGTTGCCTTCGTGGTGAACCCGCGGCTGGTGCGCGGCCTGGATTACTACAACAAGACGGTTTTCGAGTTTGTCACCGAACGGCTCGGGGCCCAGGGCACCGTGTGCGCCGGGGGTCGCTACGACAACCTGGTGGAGCAGCTCGGCGGCAAATCGACGCCTGCCGTGGGCTTTGCTATGGGCATGGAGCGGCTGGTGCTGTTGATGCTGGAAACCGGCGCGGCGGGCGACGCGGCCCCGGCGCAGGCAGATGTCTACGCGGTCGCTGTCGGCGAGGACGCCCACCGGGAGGCGCTGGTCGCTGTCGAGGCCGTGCGCGACAGCCTGCCGGGGCTGGCGATAGTGCAGCATACCGGCGGCGGCAGTTTCAAGAGCCAGCTGAAGCGGGCAGACAAGAGCGGCGCCTCGGTGGCGCTGATCTGGGGCGAGGACGAGGTCCGGGCGCAGTCCGTCACGGTGAAGTTCCTGCGCGATGGTGCCGGGCAGGGCGACAAAACAGGGCAGCGCAGTGTGCCCAGGGACCAACTGGAGGCAACGCTGCGGGCAGCGTTCGCCGATTGAATCAGGCAAGAGGAATAGTCAGACGTGGAAACATATCGTACAGAGGAAGAGCAGGTTGAAGCTTTGCGTCGCTGGTGGAGAGAGAACGGTAGCTCCACCATCGTCGCGATCATCCTGGCCCTGGGTGTGGGCTTCGGCTACCAGGGCTGGAAGGATTACCGGCAGAACCAGTCTGATGGCGCCTCCGACATGTACCAGCGCATTTTGCAGGCTTTCAGTGCGCCTGCGCTGTCGCCTGAACAGCAGAAGATAGCGGTGCAACTGGCCGAGCAACTCAAGGCGGATTACAGCGGCAGCACCTATGCCCAGTTCGCGGCACTGCAGCTGGCTCGTGTCGCCGTGGACCGCAACGATCTTGCCGACGCCCAGGCCCAGCTGCGCTGGGTGCTCGGCAAGGCCGACAAGGGCAGCGATGTCGAGCGCATAGCCCAGGTGCGATTGGCCCGGGTACTGGCCGCGAGCGGCGAGACGGACCAGGGACTGGCCATACTCGGCGGGGACGTGGAGGGCCCTTACAAGGCGTCCTACGCGGTTGCCCGGGGCGATATCCTGCTGGGCGCCGGCCGCGAGGGCGAGGCGCGCGATGCCTATACTGCCGCCCTTTCGCTGGCGGCCGGGGATGGTGCGGGTATCGACCTGGTCGCGGTGCGGCAGAAACTGCAGGCCCTGAACCCGAAACCGGCCCGGGTGACCGTGCCGGTCGGGACAGAACCTGCCGCAGCCCCGTCGCCGGCGGCTGTCGAGGGCGCCGTCCCCGCGTCTGATGCAGGGGCCGGCAATGAGGAGTAGTTCTATGTCCAGGGGGTACCGCTGGTTTGTCGCCGCAGCGCTGGTCACGAGCCTGAGCGCCTGTAGCACAGTCAAGGGCTGGTTCGATTTTGATGACGAGGACGATCCGAAGCAGCCTGCGGAACTTGTCGATATCAAGCAGACGGTCAAGATCGATAAATTGTGGTCACACGGTGTCGGCAATGGCCAGGGTGCAGGTTTTTACAAGATACAGCCGGTGATCGGGGGCAGCGCCATCTACGTCGCCGCCGCCGATGGCAGCCTGGAGGCGTTCGACAAGACCAGCGGCAAAAGCCTGTGGGATACCGAACTTGAATTCCCGTTGTCCGGCGGTGTCGGCCTTTACGGCGACGCGTTGTTCCTCGGCAGCAGTGACGGCTTCGTACTGAAGGTCGACGCGAACTCCGGCGAGCTGCTGTGGTCCACCCGTCTCAACGGCGAGGTGATGTCGGTGCCCCAGAGCAATGGTGCCGTGGTGGTGGTGCATTCCCTCGATGGCAAGCTGCAGGGTCTTGATTTTGCCACCGGGGCGGTCGTCTGGACTTACGACAGCACCGTGCCGGCGCTGACCCTGCGCGGCAGCTGCAGTCCCCTGGTCAACGGCGACTCGGTTTATGTCGGGTTTGCCAGCGGCCGGGTGCTGGGCTTTGATATAGCCACCGGCGGTATCGCCTGGGAGGCGCGTATCGCCATTCCCCAGGGTCGCTCCGAGATAGAGCGGGTGGTGGATATTGATGGCACCATGACCCTGGTGGGCAATGAGCTCTTTGTCGCCAGTTACCAGGGGCGGATTGCCGCGATCGATGTCACCGACGGGCGCAAGCTCTGGCAGAACGACGTGTCCTCCTTCTCGGGGGTCAGCCAGGGTTTTGGCAATGTCTACGTGGCCGATGAAGACGGCACCGTCAGCGCATACCAGCGCTCGGGCCAGGGCCTGCGCTGGCAGCAGACCGCACTGGCCTACCGCGGCCTGTCACGGCCGACTCCGGTCAGCAGTTACCTCGCGGTGGGCGACCAGGAAGGGTATGTGCACTTCATGTCCCAGGTCGACGGGGAATTTGTCGGCCGCGTCGAGGCCGATGACGATGGCATCCGGGCCGATATGTTCAGCGAGGACAATATTCTCTACGTGTACGGCAACAGCGGGGATCTCATCGCCTACGAGATCAAGCCGAAGGACTGATGATCCCCGTCATCGCTCTCGTCGGGCGCCCCAATGTTGGCAAATCCACCCTGTTCAACCAACTCACCCGCAGCCGGGATGCGCTGGTTGCCAATCTTCCGGGGCTGACCCGGGACCGCAAGTACGGCGAGGCGCGCATGGGCAACCGGCGCTTCGTGGTGATCGACACCGGCGGTATCAGCGGCGACGAAGATGGCATAGATTCGCAGATGGCCGGCCAGTCACTGACCGCGATCGAGGAAGCGGACGCGGTACTGATGATCGTGGATGCACGCGAGGGATTGAACCCGGGTGACCAGGCCCTGGCCCGCCACCTGCGCCAGCGCAACAAGGCCTTTCACCTGGTGGTGAACAAGATAGACGGCCTGGACGAGCAGGTGGCGACCGGCGACTTCTACGCGCTTGGAATAGAGTCCCTGTACGCTGTCGCCGCCAGCCACGGCCGCGGTGTGCGCAGCATGATCGAGAGTGTGCTGGCCTCCTTCGAGGACGCGGAGCCGCAGCCGGAGCGGCGGGAGTACACCGACAGC
>JAOUDU010000133.1 GCA_029859085.1 Gammaproteobacteria bacterium
TGGTGGCGCACGACGAGGGCCTCCCGGTCCGGGAATTGCGCCGCGGTCCTGTCGAAGGCCTGGCCGATGGTTTCGTTCAACAGCGGTTCGCTGGTTGAGCCGGCTGCCTGACTGTGGGTCAGTTGTCTGGTCATTATTTTCCTGCCGTCGCATCGCGGGTTAAAACCCGCCCTACATGGGGCAGCGACGCTGCCCATACATTATTTTGCCTGCCACTCACTCTCGCGCAACTCCACCCGCCGGATCTTGCCGCTGACGGTCTTGGGCAATTCCTCGACAAACTCGATCCGGCGCGGGTACTTGTAGGGCGCGGTCACCGCTTTGACGTGCTCCTGCAAGGTCTTTACCAGCGCATCCCCCGGCTCAAAGCCCGGCGCTACCACCACGAAGGCCTTGACCACTTCCCCGCGCTGCTCATCCGGGCTGGACACCACGGCAGACTCCGCGACCGCCGGGTGCTCTATCAACGCACTTTCCACCTCGAAGGGGCCGATGCGATATCCGGCCGAGAGAATCACGTCGTCGGCGCGGCTGACAAACCAGTAGTAGCCATCCTCATCCACCCGGGCCCGGTCACCGGTGATATACCAGTCGCCACGGAAGGTCTGGGCGGTCTTGTCGGCTTCGCCCTTGTAACCCAGGAACAGTCCCTGGGGAGGATCAGGCTTGACCCGCACGGCGAGATCGCCCTCAACTCCAGCCGGCAATATATCGCCGCGCTCATCCACCACCCGCAGGTCGATCCCCGGGGCGGGCTTGCCCATGGAACCGAACCGGGTTTCCATGCCTGGGTAATTGCCGCACAACAGCACCGTCTCGGTCTGGCCGTAGCCGTCCCTGATCGTAATGCCCGTGGCCCGCTTCCAGGTCTGGATGATCTCCGGGTTCAGCGGTTCGCCGGCTCCCACACAGTGGCGCAGCGCCGGAAAGCGAAACCGGCCCAGGTCCTGCTGCACGAACATGCGGTAGATCGTCGGCGCGCCGCAGAAAGTAGTCACGGGGTATTGCTGCAGCAATTGCAGGGTACGCGCGGGACTGAAGCCCTGGGTGTGGTGCAGGAACAGGGCCGCACCCTGGTACCAGGGCCCGAAGTAACTGCTCCAGGCCGCCTTGGCCCAGCCGGTGTCGGAACAGTTCCAGTGCAGGTCATCCGGGGTGAGGTCCAGCCAGTACTTGCCTGTGGTCTGGTGCGCCAGGCCATAGCTGTGCGCGTGCAGGCACATCTTCGGGTAGCCCGTGGTACCGGAGGTAAAGTAGCACATGGCCGGGTCCGACGCGGCGCTGTCCACCGTGTCGAATTCCGGGGGATGCTTTGCACCGGCCTCGCGATAATCGAGCCAGCCGTCGCGGGCGCCATCCACCAATACACGTACTTTCAGGGTCGGGCACCGGGAAAGGACCTGGTCGACCTTGGCGGCATTGGCAGTGTCGGTGACGATACAGGTGGCCTTCGCGGCATTGACCCGGTAGGCAATATCCTGCGCCGAGAGCTGGGTGGTACCGGGGCTGATCACCGCCCCCATGCGCAGGGACGCGGTAAACACCTCCCACCAGGCGATCTGGCGGCCGAGCATCATTACGATGTAATCGCCCGCCTGCACGCCCGCACCCTGCAGCAGGTTGGCTGCGCGACAGGAGGCGGCGGCGATATCGGCGAAGCTGCGACGCTCCTCCCCGCCGTGATCGTCCACCCACAACAGCGCCGGTTTGTCCGGATCCAGGCCGGCCCAGCGATCCACCACGTCCCGGGCGAAGTTGAAACGCTCGGGACGTGGCCACTGGAAGCTATCGTAATTATCCTGATAGTTACGCTCAGCCATGGGCTGTTCGCTCCCGGTCAACCGATGGCTGCCCTATCAGCCCCCGAAACTGTACTGGAGGGAAACACCCCACCACTGGGGCTTGCCGTAGTACTGCTCGGTCATACCGAAATTATCCGGTCCCGACAGGTCAAAGGTTTGCACCAGGTATTCCTCGTCCGTTACGTTGTCCACGAACGCCCTCAGCAGCCATTTCCTGTCCTCGGTGGCATAGCTGACGGACACATTACTCAGGGTATATGAACTAGCTGCGGAGGGCTCAAGCCCGGTCAGGGCAAATACGCGATTGTCCACAAATACCGTGTCACCCTGCACCGCGACATAGCCGCCGAACATGGGCCACTCATAACGGATCATCGCGTTGAGATTCCACTCGGGGGCCACCACAGAGGGACTGGTACCGCCCCCAGGCAGGTCAACATCGATGTCGTTATAAGCAGCTCCCAGCAGGATATCGAGGCCGTCAATCGGGCTGGTGGTCAACTCGAGTTCCGCACCCTTGCTTTCAGCATCCGTGTTGACGGTGAAGGTCTGGATTCCGAAGATAAAAAATGCCTGATAGTCCTGGTAATCGTAGTAATAGGCGGCGCCATTCAGGCGCGCCAGCCCACCGAACAAGGTCGACTTGAACCCAACCTCATAGGCATAAAGCTTCTCAGGGTCATAAGACATAATCTCATCGGTATACTCGTCCCCTGTAAACGCCAGGGGTATGATGGGAGCGTTGTAGCCACCACCGCGTATACCGAGGTTCCAGGTTGTGTATAGCATGAGGTCATCGTTCAGGGCCCAGTCCAGTCCCGCCCTGCCTGACCACTCTTCGTCCTTGCGACTGTCTTTGTAGTAACCAGCCTCGATATAATTCGCCAGATTTTTCGGGGAGCCAAAATTGCGACTCTTGGGTGCCAGAAAATCCACGCCATAGTCAGTGTATTCAAAATCCTTCTCGTCAACGATATAGCGTGCGCCCAAAGTCAGGTTGACCGCGTCTGTCAGGTGATACTCGATCTCGCCGAATCCCGAATAGGAGTCCAGGTTGGACGTATAGGGATTATAGATGCCGGCAATAGCACCGGGTATCTCGGAACCACCGGTAAGACTGAATGCATCGGATTGATAGCCGTTGTTATCTTCAATATCCAGGCCCAGGTAGTACAAACCCGCAACCCAGTTGAAGTTGTCGGTGCTTCCATCCAGCCTGAGTTCCTGGGAAGTCTGCTCAGCATCCGTGGTAAGGAAGAATTGGAAAAACGACACGGGAGAGGCGTCGGTATCCTCTATGTAATTGCGCTTGGTCGTGGAGTAGTCGGTAATGGATGTCAGGTTGATATCGCCAAAGGACCACTTCACGGTACCGGTATAGCCGTCAGTTTTGAGATCATTAAAACCAGGGGCATCATAACTACCGGAATAAACATCGCCGGTCTTGTCGGTATAACCATCCAGAACCGGGTTGGGGACCCCCGGCGTGAGTTTGCCGGCTTCAACGGAGGACACGTATTTAAAAAAACCGGTGTCAATATTCTGCTCGCCGTGGCGAAGGTTCAACAGGATCTCGAGGTCCTCCGTGGGAGTAAACAAAAGCTGGGCTCGGTAGGACTCGTCGTTGGCGTTATTGAGTTTGCCCTCTCCCGGGTAGCGGTTGTTAATATAACCGTCAGCGTTATTCAGAACCGCCGAGATGCGCGCCGAAACCCAGTCGTTGCCACCACCCACGGCACCTTCTGCCTTGTATTGGTCATAGTCGCCGACGGTTCCCCTTACATAACCTTCAACCTCCTCGGTTGGCTTCCTGGTGATGTAATGGACCAGGCCACCGGTGGCGTTGCGACCGAACAGGGTGCCCTGTGGGCCCCGCAGGACCTCTACCCGCTCCGTGTCGTATAACATAAAGCCCGCGCCGGACATCTGGCTGATATAAACCTCGTCTATATACAACGCTACCGGGCTTTCCACGTTGGTTGAGAAATCGTTGGCGACAACCCCGCGAACCGCGACGGAATAGTTGGCCTCGCCGTTGGGCTGGATCGTCTGCACACCTGGCGCCATGGCCGTCACCTGCTGGGCATTGGTGAAGCCGAGCTGGTCCAACTGGTCCCCGGTATACGCGGTGATGGCGATACCCACGTCCTGGATGCTCTGCTCCCGCTTCTGGGCGGTGACCACCGTCTCTTCCAGCACCGCGGCACCAGCGCTGACAGCAATAAGGGACAGCGGGGTGGCAAACGTTACGGCAACGGCAACTGCTAGGGGTTTTGACTTGAACATGGGCTGTGTTCTCCGTGTTTTTTTGATTTATGCGTGGCGGAACAGGACCTGCGACCAAGATCTTATCCCAGACCAGCTGGGAAAAATACTAGCCGTTGAACCCTGGAGGCCACAATTGGCCAAAGGGGGCATGGTCTTATACTAAAGTATCAGATGGCGGGCCATAAATAGCCCCGGCCGCTGATGCCTTTGTACAATTTACGTTTTTTGCGGTTCCTCTATTCTTTTTCGCAACAGCGTTCACGCCGCCGCAATGGCCTGGACCTGCTCGCCAGGCAGCCGATACCAGGCATAATAAGGAGGCGAAAATGACCGCGGCCATAAATGACCTGAGTGTAATCAGGCCCGCTACCCGTGAGTTACTGGGCCGCGAGCACCGGAACTTTATCGACGGCCAGTGGTGTAACGCCGCCAGCGGCAAGACCCTGGCGGTATTTGATCCGGCCACAGGCCAACCCATCAGCCGGGTCGCAGACAGCGACGCCACCGATGTCAATCTCGCGGTCGATGCCGCGCGCAGGGCGTTCGAGCAAGCCGCATGGCAGCGGATGAAACCCGCGCTGCGGGAGCGCCTGCTGCACCGCCTGGCGGACCTGATGGAAGACCATATCCCTGTCCTGGCCGAGCTCGAGTCTATCGATAACGGCAAGAGCGCCGCAGTCGCGGCGGCGGTAGACCTGCCCTGCGCCGTCGACTGCCTGCGGTTCATGGCGGGGATGCCGTCCAAGCTCAACGGCAGCACCCTGAAGCCGTCCGTGCCTTTTCTTCCCGATGGCGAGTTGTTCGCCTACGCCAACCCGGTACCGGTCGGGGTGGTAGGCGCGATTGTGCCCTGGAACTTTCCCACCCTGCTGCTGACCTGGAAAATCGCACCGGCCCTGGCCGCCGGTTGCACCGTGGTGCTCAAGCCCGCCGAGGAGACCCCGCTGACGGCGCTGTATATCGCCAAGCTGGCGGCCGAAGCCGGCTTCCCCCCCGGTGTCATCAACGTGGTGACCGGTTACGGACACACCGCGGGGGCCGCCATTTCCGGCCACCCGGGCATCGACAAGGTCACCTTCACCGGCTCCACCGAGGTGGGCCGGCTTATCCTCCAGGCCGCCACCGGCAACCTGAAGAAAGTGACCCTGGAGCTGGGCGGCAAGTCCCCCGCCATAGTGCTGCCCGATGCCGACCTCGATATCGCGATTCCCGGTGCCGCCAGCGGCATCTTTTTCAATCACGGCCAGGTCTGTACCGCGGGCTCGAGGTTATATGTCCACAGGTCGCGCTTCGACCAGGTGGTCGAGGGCGTCGCCGACATCGCCCGCCACATGAAAGTCGGGCCCGGGCTGGACCCGGCAAACGAGATCGGGCCCCTGGTCTCGAAAGTCCAGCAGGAGCGGGTCTGCGCCTATATCGCCTCGGGTCGCGACTGTGGCGCGGAAATAATCGCCGGTGGCGACAGCCCGGCCGGCGACGGCTTTTTCGTCAACCCGACGGTGTTTATAAATACCCGGCCGGATATGAAAATTGTGCGCGAGGAGATCTTCGGGCCGGTGCTGGTGGCAAGCCCCTACGACGACATCGAAGAGGTTATCGCCCGGGCCAACGATACTCCCTACGGGCTGGGCGCCAGTATCTGGTCCCGGGATGTCTCGATGGTCCACAAAATCGCCCCGCGGATTCGCGCCGGCACCGTGTGGGTCAATTGCCACAATGTCATCGATGCCGCCCTGCCCTTCGGCGGTTTCAAGGAATCGGGCTGGGGCCGTGAAAACGGCGTCGACGCGGTCAGGGCCTATACCGAAACCCAGACGATTGTTATTTCCCTGTAGTGCCCGGCTTCCAGGTCCGGGCGGCCATGCCGCCCGTTTCGCCGGCAGCCCAAGTCGACTATGATCGCCTGATGGCTGCCGGTATTTTTTCTGTTAACTCTGCAATCGCTGACACCGGCAGCGCCATCGATGAGCTGTTTTCAGGCCTGCCACTGGAAACATCGGAATTCGTACTGTTGCTGCACGGCCCCAACCATACCGGTGAAGTGCTGGAAACCGCGCTGGCGCAACACCCGGGGACACGTTTTTTCGGCTGCTCCACCTCGGGTGAAATAACCCCGGGCGGCTACCGCGAAAATACCGTATCGGCTATCAGCTTCGACCGCAGCGGGTTCAGCTGCGTCGCGCGCAGGATCGACGCGCTAAGCCAATTCGGCTTCCAGCAGGCCAGGGACCTGGTGCTGTCGATGCAGTGGGAGCTGCGCGGCAAATCGCCGGAATCGAACTCCTCCAATACCTTCGCCCTGCTGCTGATTGACAGCCTCAGCCAGGCGGAGGAGTTCGTCGCGGCGGCCCTGGGCAATGAACTGGGCACGATCCACCTGGTGGGGGGCTCCAGCGGGGACAACTGGCAACTGCAACGCACCCCGATCCTGTACGACGGTGCTTATTTTGACGACAGCGCGGTGATCTTGCTGGTTCATTCCACGCTGGATTTCCGCCACTACAATTTCCACAACTTCATTCCCAGCGATAAACGCGGCGTTATCACCGCGGCCACACCGGCGAAAAGGCTCGTACACGAGATCAACGGCGAGGTGGCGGTCACCGAATACGCGCGGCTGTGTGCACTCGACGAGGCGACCCTGGACCAGGAGACCCTGGCGGTGCACCCGGCCATCATCACGGTGGGGGACCGCGCCTACCCGCGGGGTTTCATGCAGATACTGGAGGACGGCTCGCTGCAGTGCGCCTGCGCCATCGACGAGGGCGTGGTGTTCCGCATCGCCACCCAGGTCGATTATATTGCGCAGCTGCGGCAGGCCTTCGAACGCATGCGCCACGATCTCGGCGACCAGCTGCTGGTACTGGGCTTCGAGTGCGCGGCCCGCCGCCAGGTGGTCTACCAGTACCAGCTGCAGGATGCGGTGTCCGAGCAGTTCCGCGACTGCAACGTCTGGGGCTTTTCCTGCATGGGGGAACAGTCGAATTCACTCAATATGAATAACTCCTTCAACTGCCTCGCGTTTCGCCTGCCGTCATGAATACCCGCGGCGAACCGTTAACAGTACCCCCCTCCCCCGGCGAACACGAGCGCCTGCAGGAACTGGAGCGGGAAGTGGCCCGGCTGCGCA
>JAOUDU010000134.1 GCA_029859085.1 Gammaproteobacteria bacterium
GGGTGAGACGCCGGCGGTACAGGTCCTGTTGCCGGCGCAGCGCAAGCCCCGCGCCCAGGCGATCGGCGAGGGCCCCCATGGCTGCGGGTTAGTGTGCCGTGGCGGCGCCGGCGGCGCTGGCGTCGTAAAACTGGGGATGGGGCGCGGTCGGCGCCCGCTCCACCTGCCGCTGCTCGGGTGCGATACCCAGGCGGGCGAACAGCGCCATATCCTTGTTGGCCCGGGGATTGGGCGTGGTCAGCAGTTTCTCGCCGTAGAAAATGGAATTGGCGCCGGCAAAATAGGCCAGGGCGTGCATCTGCTCATTCATTTCCTCCCGGCCCGCGGACAGGCGCACGTGGGAGGCGGGCATCAGGATACGCGCCACCGCGACGGTGCGGATGAATTCGAAAGGGTCCAGGTCCGCCTCATCCGCCAGTGGCGTGCCCTTCACCCGCACCAGCATGTTTACCGGCACGCTCTCCGGATGCCGGGGCAGGTTGGCCAGCTGCTGCAACAGGCCGGCGCGATCGCTCTGCTGCTCGCCCATGCCGACGATGCCGCCGCTGCAGACTTTCATGCCGGCGTCCCGGACGTGATCCAGGGTTTCCAGCCGGTCCCGGTAGGTGCGCGTGGTAATGATATCGCCGTAGAACTCCGGCGAGGTATCGAGGTTGTGGTTGTAGTAGTCGAGCCCGGCCTCCGCCAGCTCCTGTGCCTGGCCTGCAGTCAACATGCCCAGGGTCATGCAGCTTTCCAGCCCGAGCTCACGCACGCCTTTCACCATCGCGACAACGTAGGGCATATCCCGCTGCTTGGGTGAACGCCAGGCGGCGCCCATGCAAAACCGCGTGGCGCCGCTCTCCCTGGCGGCCCGGGCCTGTTCCAGCACCTTCTCCACCTCCATCAGTTTCTCCACTTCCAGACCGGTGTCATAGCGGGTGCTCTGGGGGCAGTAGGCACAGTCCTCCGGGCAGGCGCCGGTTTTGATGGAAAGCAGTGTGCTCACCTGGACCTGGTTCGGGTCAAAATAGCGGCGATGGATGCTGTGGGCGCGAAACAACAGGTCATTGAAGGGCAGGGCGAAGAGGGCCTCCACCTCCTGGCGGGACCAGTCGTGGCGGATGTCGCCCTGCTGGGGGGCGGGGACGGCGGTGGCGGCTGAAGACATAGGAAACCTGGAAGCGCGTACAGGAAGAGGGGTTTTATGATACTGCCAATCATTCCGCTGTCAACCAAAGGGGTCGCCGGTGGTTAACAGGATCCTGGAGGCCACAGTGGCCGGCCTGTTCCCCGCCCACTGCACCCTGTGCGGCATGCGCAGCCACGGCCAGCTGCCGCTGTGCCGGGACTGCGCACAGGAGCTGTCGGCCAACCGCAGCTGCTGTTATCGCTGTGCGATCCCACTGCCCCCGGGATCCCGCCCGGGGGCAGTGTGCGGCGAGTGCCTGCAGGCGCCCCCGCCCTTTCAGCGGGTTATCGCACCCTGGCTGTACTGCGAGCGGCTGGCCTACCTGATCCGGCACTGGAAGTTCCACGGCGAGCGGCGCCTGACCCCGTTGCTGGCCACGCTCTGGCTGGAACAGGAGCAACGGCCACCCGCGGTGGACGTGCTCGTGCCCGTGCCCCTGCACTGGCGGCGCCTGTGGCAGCGGGGTTTCAACCAGTCCGAGCTGCTGTGTAGCCAGTTGCTTGCGCTGGCACCGGCACTGTCCGCGACAAGGCTGGACCGCCGCGGCGTCCGCCGCAGCCGCCCCACCCCGGCGCAATCGGGCCTGGCTGCCGCGCGGCGCGCGGCCAACCTGCGCGGCGCCTTTACAGTGCGAAACCGCTATGACAACCTGCGGGTCGCCATTATCGACGACGTATTCACCACGGGGGCCACGGCAAACGCCCTGGCGACCGCCCTGGAGAACGCCGGCGCCAGCCACATCGAGGTGTGGTGCCTGGCGCGGACCCCCGCGCCGGAGAGCTGAGTCGGCCCGGCATTCGCCTCGCCACAACGGAATCGCCTATGCGCCATATCCTGCTGCTCCTGCTACTGATGATTCCCGGCCCGGGCAGCGCCGGGGAACCCCTGCGTATCGCGGTGGCCGCCAACTTCCGCGCCACCCTGCAACAGGCCAGCGACCTGTTCCAGCAACAGACGGGTTTCGAGGTGGTCCTCAGTTCGGGCTCAACCGGCGTGCTCTACAACCAGATCCTGCACGGGGCGCCCTTCGACCTGTTTTTTGCGGCGGACAGGGAATCCGCCGAGCAACTGGCCGGCGCGGCAGGTGCCGACGGCCGCGGGAAGGCGTTCTGCTACGCCCGGGGCCGGCTGGTGCTGGCCGGCGGCAGCGGCGGGCTGGCACAACTGGGCAACCCGGAGCGGAGCCTGGCCATCGCCAACCCCGCTACCGCGCCCTACGGCGTCGCCGCGATGGCCGTGCTGGCGCGGCCGGAATTTGCCGCGGGGACGAGCCGCAAGCTGGTGCGCGGGGCGAATGTGGTCCAGGCCTACCAGTTCTGGCGCAGCGGGGCCGTTGACCTGGCACTGCTGCCGCGGGCGCTGGCACCGGGGGCAACGCTGGTTCCCGCCGGCTGGCACCAGCCGCTGGAACAGTTTGCCGTCGCGCTGACACCGGCGACCGCCAACCAGGCACTGGCCAGCTACCTGAACTGGATCAGAAGTGATACGGTGCGCACACTTATCCTGGATGCGGGCTACGAACCTTGCCCTTGAGTACCGCCGAGCTCGATGCGATTTACCTGACCATCGCCCTGGCCACCATCACCACGATCCTGCTGCTGATACTGGGCACCCCGCTGGCCTGGTGGCTGTCGCGGCAAAAAACCAGCTGGCCGGCACTGGTGGAAGCGCTGGTGGCGATGCCGCTGATCCTGCCGCCCACCGTGCTGGGCTTCTACCTGCTGCTGCTGTTCGCGCCGGACACCGCGCTGGGCTCGGCCTGGGAGCAGCTCACCGGTACCCGGCTGGCCTTCAGTTTCAGTGCCCTGGTGATCGGCTCCGTTATCTATTCCCTGCCCTTCGTGGTGCAGCCCCTGCAGGCCGCCTTCCAGCGCGTGCCCGAAAACCTGCTGAGGGTCGCCGCGACCCTGGGGGCGGGCCCGCTGGACCAGTTCCGCTCCGTGGTACTGCCGCTGACGCGGCGCAGTTTTATCACCGCCGCCAGCCTGGGTTTCGCCCACACCGTGGGGGAATTCGGGGTGGTGCTGATGATCGGCGGCAATATCCCGGGCGAGACCCGGGTGCTGTCCATCGCGCTGTACGACTACGTGGAATCCCTGCAGTTTGCCGAGGCCCACCGGCTGGCGGCGGGCCTCGTGGTGTTTTCCCTGGTGCTGCTGTTCCTGCTCTACCGGCGGGACCGGCGGGACAGCTGGCGGGTCCGGGCGTGAACGCCCTGTCCCTGCGCCTGGACTGCCCCGGGGAGGAGGGCTTCCGGCTGCGGCTGGAATGCCAGCTGCCCGACACCGGCATTACCGCCATTTACGGCCCCAGCGGCAGCGGCAAGAGTACGCTGCTGGACTGCATCGCGGGTCTGCGGCGCCCGGCGGCGGGCGGCCTGGTGCGGTTTCGCGGGGAAAGCTGGCTGGCGCCGGGTACCTTCGTGCCGCCCTGGCAGCGCCGGGTGGCCTATGTGTTCCAGGATGCGCGCCTGTTCCCGCACCTCAATTGGCAGCAGAACCTCGACTACGCCGCCAGCCGGCGCGCGGACAAGGGCGGGGCGGGTATGGACCAGGTGATCGCAGCCCTGGCGCTCGGGGACCTGCTGCAGCGCGACCCGGCCGGCCTGTCGGCGGGCCAGAAGCAGCGGGTGGCGATCGGCCGCGCGCTGATGTCGGCACCGCAGCTGCTGTTGCTGGATGAGCCCCTGGCCAATCTCGACCACGCCGCCGCGGCCCAGTGCCTGGCCTGCCTGCAGCAGCTGGCCCGGCAACTGGACCTGCCGATGCTGTACGTGAGCCACGACATCGAGGAGGTGAGCCAACTCGCGGATCACCTGCTGCTGCTGGAGCAGGGCAGGGTCAGCGACCAGGGCTCGCTGCTGGAGCTGTGCGGCAGGCTGGATACCCGGCTCTCACACGAGGAGCAGGCCGCCGCGATCGTGGTGGGCACCATCGGGCGCCACGATCCCGAGTACGCCCTCACGGAGCTGGAGGTGGAGGGGCAGACCCTGCTGGTGGGGCACCGGCCCGAGGCACCGGGACAGAAACGGCGGCTGCGGGTTCCAGCCAGGGATGTCAGCGTCTGCCGGCAGCGACCCCTGGACAGCAGTATCCTCAATATTCTCCCCGTCACCCTCGCCCAGATGGAAGCGGATGGCGAAGCCAGGGTCCTGTTGCGGCTGGCCCTGGGCACCCAGTACCTGCTGGCGCGCATCACCCGCAAATCCGCCAATCGCCTGCAGCTGCAGCCGGGCGACCACCTGTTCGCTCAGATCAAGAGCGCCGCACTGCTGATGGAGTCAACCGATACCCATGAATGAACATCCCTACGACCGCCTGGGACCGGACATGGTGATCGATGCCGTGGAGTCTGCGGGCTATCTCAGCGATGCGCGCCTGCTGGCACTGAACAGCTACGAAAACCGCGTGTACCAGGTGGGCATAGAAGACGGCACGCCGCTGATCGCCAAGTTTTACCGGCCCGAACGCTGGAGCGACGACCAGATCCTGGAGGAACACGCGTTCAGCCTGGAACTGGAGGCGGCGGAAATTTCCGTGGTGGCCCCGATGGTGGATCCGCAGGGCAAGACCCTGCACGAATTCGAGGGGTTTCGCTTCGCCCTGTTCAAGCGCCGGGGCGGCCATCCCCCGGAACTGGATAATTTCGATAACCTGCTGGTGCTGGGCAGGACCCTGGGCCGTATCCACGCCGTGGGGAGGGCCGGCGTGTTCAAGGCCCGCCAGCAGATCACCGTCGAGCGCATGCTCACCCAGTGCCGGGAATTCCTGCTGGAGGGTTTCATTCCCCAGTCGCTGGTGCCGGCCTACAGCACACTCACCAGCGACCTGCTGCAATCCGTGTCGGCCATTTACGCCGAGGTAAAACCGGGCGACATGATCCGGCTGCACGGCGACTGCCATGTGGGCAACATCCTGTGGCGCGATGACACCGCCCATTTCGTCGACCTCGATGACTGCTGCACGGCCCCGGCGATCCAGGACCTGTGGATGTTCCTCAGCGGCGATCGGCCCTACCGCGAGTTGCAACTGGCGGAGCTGATCGAGGGTTACTCGGAGTTCTGCGACTTCGATCCGCGCCAGCTGCGCTGGCTGGAAGCGCTGCGAACGATGCGCCTGACCCACTACGCGGCGTGGCTGGCCCGGCGCTGGAACGACCCCGCCTTCCCCCGCAGCTTCACCTGGTTCAACACCGAGCGCTACTGGTCCGACCACATCCTGGAGCTGCGCGAGCAGATGTCCGCGCTGCAGGAGGAGCC
Organism: Gammaproteobacteria bacterium; assembly: GCA_029859085.1. Lineage (GTDB taxonomy): Bacteria > Pseudomonadota > Gammaproteobacteria > Pseudomonadales > Halieaceae > JARRPM01. Next base: position 5,430 of record JAOUDU010000134.1, read on the forward strand.
GCTGCGGTTGTTGTAGTGATCACCCCCGCGATGCCGGGTACACCACTGACCACAACCAGCGCCACAGACTGTTGCCGGCCAGCACCTCCCGGTTGATCGCGTCGAAAAAACGCTCCAGCTCGGCCGGGTCCCGGAAATAATCCATGCGGGTGACAAAGCCGCGCGCCGGGTCCAGTTCCTTCACCACCTTCGCCGGGTTGCCCGCCACCACCACGTTGGCCGGAACATCCCTGGTCACCACCGCCCGGGCCGCGACGACGCTGTTCTCGCCGATGGTGACCCCTTTGAGCACCGTGGAATTATCACCCAGCCAGACATTGTCACCGATGGTGACCGGGGTGACGCGCTCGTCGCGCACGGTGCGGTCGTAGATCGTGTGCCAGTCGGAGTCCGTGACGTAGCTGCCGTTGGCCATCATCACGCCGTTGCCGATGATGACCTCGTCGCTGGCGCTGATGCGCGAACCGGGGCTCATCAGGACGCAGTCGCCGATGCTGACCCGGCCCTTGCCCTCATCGCGCCCCCACACGCCTATTTCCACCCGCTGCCCCGGCTCGGCGATCGCGGTGAAGCAGCGGCCGATACTTATGTTGTTGCCCGAAATGTTCACATACCAGGGTTTCATGATGGTGTGGTAGGGCCCCAGCGATGCGCACTCCGGTCGCAGGAAGTACTCCGCGTACCAGTGCCGGAAGTTGAGATAACACTTTTTCACCCAGTAGGGTCGAAGGTCCTGGCGCATCAGTTGTCTGCCCTGTGCTGTGGAAGTGGGGATTGCCGGGGGTTATCATCGCAGCGGCAGTGGCCAACATCAAACTCGCCGCCGTTATTACCCGCCGCTTATCAACACCCCCGCACAGGAAGCGCTCGCCCTTGCACGCACAGTCCTCCCGGCCCAGCAGCAACCAGCCGCACCTGCACCCGAAGCTGGCCGCCACCGTGCGGCGGCACCTGGGAGCCAGGTCGCGCAAACCCGTGGCGCCCCACAACGTCGCCGCCTGCAAAGTGCTGCTGGCAGAGCTGGCGGCCAGGCCGCGCCCGCTGGTACTGGATTCTTTCTGCGGCACGGGCCACAGCACCGCCGCCCTCGCCCGGCGCCACCCCGGGCACCTGGTGGTCGGGATCGACAAGTCCGGCCACCGCCTGGACCGGCACCCGGCCGACCCGGCCGGGCACTACCTGTTGCTGCGGGCGGAATGCGGGGACCTGTGGCGACTGCTGGTGGAGGAGGGGGTTGGCGTCGACCATCACTACCTGCTCTACCCCAACCCCTGGCCGAAAGCCAAGCACCTGCAGCGCAGGGTCCACGGCGGCGCCGGCTTTTACTGGTTACTGCAACTGGCCGCCGGCCGCCGGCCCGGGGCGGGCGCCCCCAGCCGGATCGAGCTGCGCAGCAACTGGCAGACCTATGTCGAGGAGTTTGGCGTGGCGATGCACCTGGCCGGTTTCCCGGGCAGCGTAGCCCGTGTTCCTCCGGGACCCGCCGACCTGAGCCTGTTCGAGCACAAGTATCGCGCCAGCGGCCACGAGCTGTGGTCCTATACCGGCCGCGCCTCGCCGGCCGCGCCGTGACGAAACCGGCGATCTGGGCTAAAGTGCCATATCGATACCGAGGTATTTTATGTCCACACCAATTCACGACCCCCTGTGGGAACGCATCCGCCAGGAGACCGCCCAGCACGCGAACGAGGAGCCGATCCTGGCCAGTTTCCTGCACGCGACGATTCTCAATCACGCCGAGCTCGAGGGCGCCCTGAGTTTT
>JAOUDU010000135.1 GCA_029859085.1 Gammaproteobacteria bacterium
CACGAACACATCGTCCACCACGACATCGTGGCTGCCGGTGCCCTGCAGCCCCACCACGTCCCAGTTGTCTACGATCTCGTAATCGCTGATCGGCAACAGGAAAGTGCGGTAGTTGGCCATGTCGAAAGGCGCCTCCGGAGTGGGCACGACCGCCCCCAGGAACACCCATTTGCAGTGCTGGGAGCCGCTGGAAAAACTCCAGCGGCCACTGAGTCGGAAACCGCCGTCGACCACCTTCACCTTGCCCACCGGCGCGTAGGATGACGAGATCAGTACTGTGGGGTCCCCGGCCCACACATCCTGCGCGGCGCGGTCGTCAAATACCGCCAGCTGCCAGTTGTGGACCGCAATCACACCCAGTATCCATGCGCTGGACGGGCAGTAGCGCGCGACTTCCAGGCCCACCGCGTAAAACACCTGGGGATCCATGGCATAGCCGCCCCACTGCTCCGGCTGCAGGATCCTGAAGAATCCCGCCGCCTGGAACTCCGCCACCGTCTCGTCCGGCACCCGCTGCTCGGCCTTGCAACGATCCCTGCGCATACGCAGCGCGGGGGCCATGGCCCGGGCCGCAGCGATCAGCTCCTGCGCCCTGGGGCTGTCCAGTCCGTATTGATTCATGCCGTCACCTGCTTTCAAGTCCTGATATACGGTCATTGCCAACCCTCCCGGCTGTAATATGTCCACACATTGAACCGCAGGACGGCAGCCACCGCATCATCCATTTGGGGTATCGCCTTTGCCCTTACCGCCGGCTCCACTCTTTACCTGGGCCCATACTGCGCCCTCATTCCACTATCGCCTCGCCGAAGCTGGTCGTTTCCCCGAAGAATGCCCGGGGAGACAGCGGCTGGCGCCCGTCGACATCGGTCACGCCGTACTCCAGCGCCAGCTCGGCGCCAATCCAGACCCTGCCACTCTTGTCCATCAGGCCGGGGTCCCGGGCCAGCGCGTCGATAACACGACCGGAAAATTCCGGCGACTCGGCGGTAGCGGCCATGCCGGCATATTTATCGGGCTCCGCCGCGAACACCCGTTGCGTGCGCTCGGTGGCGAGCAGGCCCATCCACAGGGCGACCACGGCGACCCGGTGCGGCCGGAAATCCACCGCCATGTCGTGCGCCATCTTGTCCAGCCCCGCCTTGCCCGCGCCGTAAGCCGGGCCGTGCATGTAGATCCTGCCACCGAAAGAAGAGGTGTTGACCACAAGGCCCTCCCCATTGGCCAATAGCAGCGGCGCCGCAAACCAGCTCGCCGTGTAGTGGCTGCGCAGGCCCACGTCCAGGATATCGACCAGCGCCAGGGGCTTGTCCCAGAATGGGCCGGTGCGGGTCAGGGCGTCGTGCAGGACCGTGGCATTGTTGACCAGGATATCCAGCCTGCCATGCTCCCGCCGCACCTGGTCGAACAGCTGCTCCACCTGTGAGTCATCGGCGTGGTCGCAATACACGGCAATACCCCTGCCCCCGGCGGCGGTCACCGCGTCGGCGGTCGCCTGTACCGTTCCGGGCAGGGCCGCTTCGCCCTCCCGGCGGGTGCGCCCGGTCACATAGACCGTGGCGCCGGTTGCGCCCAGCGCCAGCGCAATGCCCTTGCCCGCGCCGCGACTGGCGCCTGTGACCACGGCCACCCGGTCCTGCTTCAGCCCCATAGTGATTCCCTTTAGCGAGCGCTGCGAATACCATCCCGGTTACATGTTAAATGCAGCGGCGCGCCGGACCAAGCCGCCCCATCCGCCCGCGGCGTACTCCCGATGTCACAGTGCAACAAGTTATCCAGGAGACCCCACCGCGCCAGGCAACTGCTGGCGGGGTGGCTGGCGGTGTGGCTCACGGCGTCGGCAGTTGTGCCGGGGGCGGCCGACCCGGCAGCAGTTACCGGGACAACGGGCGAAACCGCAGTCGACTCCAGTGTCGATCCAGGCAACGATTCCAGGGAAGTCTACAGCAGCGCGGCGCCGCAGTGGCTGCGGGCCGTGGGCCAACTGCGGGTGCCCGGCAGTCAATACCGCAACGGCGCCACCGAACACCTGCAGGAGGATTGCAGTGCCACCCTGGTCACTCGCCTGCCCCGCCGGGCAGCGGACACCATCATCACCGCCTGGCACTGCCTGGCCAACTACCGCGACCTCAGCAGGCCGATAATTTTTACCCTGTTGCCGGGGCAACCCGACACGCTGCAACGGGAGGCCTTCCAGCTGGCGGATGGTGGGGGCATGCATGCGGACTGGGCGATCCTGCACCTGCGCGAGCCGGTGGCGGCAACCCGGGTGGCCGGGCTGCTGGTCAATCCGGGCAGCGCCGACCCCGCACTGCCCATCACCATGGCGGGCTACTCCCGGGACCCGGGCAAGGGCAACGGCGGCACGCGCCTGAGCTTCGACCCCGCCTGCCAGGTTACCGCCCGGGGAGCTGCCGCCAGCGACAGCAATTGCCTGGCGCACAAAGGCGCTTCCGGGGGTGCGGTGGTGCAGCTGTCTCCCGCCGGCACACCCCGGTACAGCGGCGTGATATCAGAGGGAAACGGCGCCGGGATCAGCACTTTCGTATCGGTGGACGCCTTTCGCAGCGCGATCAACCTCCACCTGGATTGAGCGGGCCGCGGGATTGATCACGGCTGCGACCCGGACAGGGCCCCGGGTCAGCTGCCGGTGCGCTGCCGCTCCGGAGCCGCCGCGCCCACGTGGGCCTCGCCGCGAGCGTTGGCCAGTTCGACCTGCTTCTGCCGCTCGCGGAAGCGAGCCACCTGCTCCGGGGTAAGGGTGTCGTAACAGCCGGGACAGCAGACACCTTTCTGGTATTTACCAGACAGCTTGTCCTGCTCGGTAATCGGGTGGCGGCAACCGTAGCACTGGTCGTACTGGCCTTTTTCCAGGCGGTGGTTTACCGCCACCCGGTTGTCGAATACAAAGCACTCACCTTCCCAGATGCTCTCCTGCTCGGGAACTTCCTCCAGGTACTTGAGGATGCCGCCCTGCAGGTGATAGACCTCCTCGAAGCCCTCCTGCAGCATAAACGCCGAGGCTTTTTCACAGCGGATCCCGCCGGTACAGAACATCGCGATCTTTTTCTGTTTCCGGGGGTCGAGGTGGGTGCGCACGAACTCCGGAAATTCGCGGAAGGTCGTCGTGTGGGGGTCGACGGCGCCGCGGAAACTGCCGATACCGTACTCGTAGTCGTTGCGGGTATCGATCAGCAACACATCCGGGTCACTGACCAGCGCATTCCAGTCCGCCGGCCTGACATAGGTGCCCACCGCCCGGTTCGGGTCGATACCGGCAACACCCATGGTCACGATCTCTTTTTTCAGTTTCACCTTCATGCGGTGGAAGGGCATGTGATCGTCCACGGATTCCTTGTGATCGAGATCCGCCAGGCGCGGATCCGCGCGCAGGTAGGCAAGCACCCGGTCCACGCCGTCGCGGCTGCCGGCGATGGTGCCGTTGATACCCTCGCTGGCCAGCAACAGGGTACCGCGGGTGCCGGCCGCCTGGCAGACATCCAGCAATGGCTCCCGCAGTTCGTGAAAATCACTGAGGGTAACGAACTTGTAGAGCGCAGCGACAATAAAATCGGCCATTGCTCCCCCTATCCCTGCGCTGCCTTGCTGCCGCCGCGACACTCGGGGGATTCGGGTGCGACCTGCTGTCTCTCCCGCCATTCCCCGGCGGTATAAAGATGCAGGGCCAGGGCATGAACCGGTCCCTCCAGCTGTGGCGCCAGTGCGGCGTACACCTGCTGGTGGCGCGCCACCTTGCGCTGGCCGTCGAACCGCTCGCTCACCAGCACCACCTTGAAATGGGTTTCCGAATTCGCGGGCACGCTGTGCTGGTGGCTTTCATTGGCCACCTCGAGGAACAGCGGTGCAAATTGTTGCTCCAGCTGCCGCTCGATATCCTGCTGCACTGTCATCGGAACCTCCACCGGAAAAAGGAGCGCGATTATAACCGAGCCGCGCCGGGCGCGACAGCCGTTCAGCCGCGGTCGCGACGGCGACGCTCGGTACGGAACTGGCCGGGAGTCCGGCCGGTCCACTTCTTGAAAGAGCGGTGGAAAGCGCTGGGGTCAGTAAACCCCATCTGCAGCGCCACCTCGTTGATTGACAATTCCGGCCGGTCCAGCCAGAGGATGGAGGCCTCGCAGCGGGCCTCGTCCTTCAACTGCTGGAAGGTCGTACCCTCGCGCTTGAGCCGCCGGCGCAGGGTCGGTGCGGAGGTGTTCAGGGCCTGGCTGATAGTTTCAAAACTGGGGAAACCCGCGCTGAAATCGTGTCCCATCATGGCCTTGACCTGCACCGAGAGGCTCCTGCCGCCAGGGCCGTTGTCCATGATCAGCAACTGGTAGGGCGCGGTGCGCAGGAACTCCCGCAGGGAGTGTTCGGTGTGAACCACCGGCCAGGCGAGGCAGGCGCTGTCAAAGTACAACAGGTCACTGGACTGGCCGAAGTAAATCGGGCAACCGAAGAGGCTCTCGTACTTGTCGACCCTCGCCGGGGCCGGCCCGCTGAAGTCCACCCGCTTCAACTCGATGGCGCGACCGCAGAGCCAGCCAAAGAAGCGGTGCCACAAGGACAGCCCGTAGGCTTCTGCCAGTACAGCCCGGGACTCGTCGCCACTGTCGAGGGTGCGATACCCGACCCGGGCGTACTGTTCGCTGAAATTGGCGTAAAGCTGGCTGCGCTCGTCAAAAAAGGTGCGATAGAATTCCGCCGCGCGCTGGATAGCCTCGCCGAGGTTGCGGCAGGAGATAATGCAGTAGCACATCATCTTGAACGCACCCGGTGCCGCCAGCTCGCTGCCCGCGAAACCGAAAGTCTCATCCTGCAGCAGGTGCAGCACCTGCTGGTAGACCCTGGAGTACTGCATGGCACTGATATCCGGTCGATAACCGGGGGCGCGCTCATCCAGCGGGTCGAAATCCAGCCCGGCGGCGGCCAGTACACCGCTGAAATCGTAGCCCCGGTCTCCCGCCATACGCAGCAGGGAATTGACAAAGCGGGTGGGAACACGATCACTCATCAGGCTGTTTTTAACCGTACCGACACAGCCGGGCATCTTAGCAGATGTCCCCGCTGGCGGTCATGGCCGGTGGCGGATACGGTGCATCCCGCCGTGTGCAGCGGCCGTGCGGACCGAGACCCGCGAAGTAAATTTACGTATACTCGGGGCATCACCTGTGCAGGGGCCGCCCTATGGACGCTCGCTACAACGTATATTTTGCCGGGCAATTGCTCCCGGGGTACGAGCAGGCCAGCGTTCGCAGCCAGCTCGGCAGGCTGTTCAAGGCAGATGACTCGACCCTGGACAAACTCTTCAGCGGCAAGGCCCAACTGGTCAAACGCGACTGCGACAAAGCCACCGCGCTGAAGTACAAGCAGGCCATGGAGCAGGCCGGCGCGCTGCCGGTCATCAAAAGCGCAACTCCCAGGGACATCGAGCCGGCCAGCGCCGACCCGGGCAAACCCATGACCAGGGCGGAGCGTATCGCCGCGCTGGCGGCAGCGCCTGATATGGCGTACGCGCAAAAGCCGGAAGTCAAGACAACGCCACCGGCACCGCCGGAGGACCCGGCTGGGGGCGGTATCGGGCTGGCGCCGGCGGGTACCGCGGTGCTGCTCCCGAATGAACGGCAGGCGCCGGTCTCCGCTGCAACCCAGCCGCCGGACCTGGAGATTTTCGCCAGCGGGCAGCGCCTCTCGGAACCTGCACCGACCCCGCCACCGCCACCTGATACCAGCCATCTCAGCGCCAGCGAAGCGGGTACCCCGCTGCCAAACCTCGCCTCCGAGCGGGCGCCGCTGTCACCGGACACCAGCGCTATCGCGCTGTCTCCCGACGGCACCGACCTGTCAGATTGCGCGGCGCCACTACCGTCACCCCCGGTGCTGGACCTGTCCGGTATCGAGCTGGCCCCGGCCGGAGCCGACGTGCTGGAACCGCGGTATCGAACCAAACACGACACGCCCATGCCGGCCACTGATCACCTGACGCTGGAAAACTGAAACCCGCTGCGGCCTGCCCCACCCCGACGGGGTCGCCAGGCGCCCTTCCATCCAGACCGACCCAAGCTGCCGACAATGCCAGACTGCGCACCATGACCGACGACAACCCTCTCCCCTCCCCTTTCCTGCTGCGGCGGCTGGCTGCGCTGGTATACGACATTCTACTGGTGCTGCCCCTGATCATGGTCTGCGTCGCGCTGGTGATGGGTGTGCGCACACTGCTGGGGATCGGCCCGGCCGAAGATGGCATCGTGCGGCTCGATGCCAACCTGGTGCGCCTGCTCGCGCTGCTCACCACGATGGCCTTTTTCAGCTGGTTCTGGCTGAAAAATGGCCAGACCCTGGGCATGCAGGCCTGGCGCATCAAGCTGGTGGACTTTGACGGCGGTGCGCCCGGCACTCGCAAGGTTGTCGTGCGCTGCCTCGCGGCCGCACTCTCCGCCGGCTGCTTCGGCCTGGGTTACCTGTGGTGCCTGGTCGACAGGCGCGGTCGTTATTGGCACGACTGGCTCTCCGGCACGGAATTGCGACTGCTGCCCGGGAAAAAGCAGATGGAGGCCGACAAAACAGCGCCATCCGCTGCATCCGGCAGCTGAGCCTGGCGCTGCCGCGGCTGTATTGGCGGTTTTGTATTCAGTTTGGGCCCCTATCGTCATACACTATGCGGCTAACCAACAGACTGGAAAAACGAGATGACTGCGATCACCTTCACCGCGCGCAAGATTGCCGATGCTGCCAGGGGCAGCAGCCAATGCGTCATACTGCCCCTGTTCCACCGCAGGAAGCTCACTGCAGCGGCGCAGCAACTGGATGATGCCTCCGGCGGAGCGATCAAGGCCGCGATCGCGCTGGGGGATTTTTCCGGAAAATCAGGTGAAAGCTGCATACTCCCCGGTGTGGGCGCCTCCCGGCGACTGCTGCTGGTGGGCTGCGGTGACGCCGCCACCTTCGACCGCGCCGCCGCCCGGGAATTCGCCCGCACCCTGACCAAGGCCATCAACGCCACCAGGGCCAGTGATGCTGTCCTGCACATAACCGACCTGCACCCGAAAGATGGCAGTACCCCCTGGCTGATGCAGACACTGGCGCAGCACCTGACCTGTGCCAGCTACCGCTACACCGAGACAGTCTCCAAACCCAAGCCGCCGATGAAACTGGCGCGCATGGT
>JAOUDU010000136.1 GCA_029859085.1 Gammaproteobacteria bacterium
CGCCCGGGGTGTGAATGCAGGGCCAGAAACGCGATATTTGTCTGGATGCCGGCGTACTCGCTGTCCTGGGCGAAGCGGGCCTTCTCCCAGCCGTGACGGGTTGCAACGGGTACGCGATAGACGATACCGAGCGCGCGGGTGAGCCAGGTATCACGGGTGGTAAACAGGTCGCGATAATCCCCATTGCGATCTATCAGCTGCTCGGTGATGGTGAGCAGGGTTTGCTCCCGCGCATCGGCAGCGACCGTCGAGTTGAACGCAGGGTAAATCACCGGGTCCTTGGCCAGATCCCCGAACTGGTCGAATTGCAGCATGTCCTCGAAGAACGCCCGTACCGCCGCCGGAAATTCCGCCGATGCGATCAGCCGGTCCGCCTGCCTGGCGAGTCCGTCTGCTGTGTCGAGTTCACCGGCGCCGGCGGCACGCAACAACTCGGCATCGGGGGTCGAGTTGGTCAGGAAATAACTCAGTCGCGTCGCCCGGGACCAGGCGTCGAGTCGTTCAAGCCCGGGGTGATCCGGGTCCGGCTCGGTGCGTTCGATTCGCAGCAGGAATTCCGGCGCCACCATCAGGCCTACCAGGGCATATTGCAGGCCCTCATAATAGTTGCCCAGTTGGGAGAAACCCTGCTGGGCCAGTTCGACGAAATTGTCTGTCTCCTCGTCCGTCAGTGGCCGCCGCCATAACAACAGGCCGTATTTCGTGACGAAACTCCTGGTGCAGGACTGATCGAATTCAGATTCAGACGGTGGCGCACAGGGCAAGATCCGGTCACGCTGATCCGCTGCAAGGGCGGCTCTGGCGACGCTGAGCGCGGCGCTGTCGTACTGTTCGATGCTGAAGGGCGACATGCCTGATTCGCTGGTGCCGATGGCGAGCAGGCCCTCGACGCGAAAGCCGCGTTCAAAACGTGCCGGAATGCCTATGTCCGGACTGAATATGTCAGCGACGGTGGCGCGATACTGTGACTCCGTCAGGCGCCGAACCAGCGGCGGGCCGCCCACGGGTTCCGGCTCTGCGTTGCTGCCCCCGTCGCGACTGCAGCCGTGCAAGCCCCCCAGCAGAAACAGCAGGCAGGCGGCAAACGAAAACGCACCGGCGCAGCGCAGGGCCGGGCCGGCGAGGGCATACCGGCGCTTAGGGATCATGGCGATCCTCGCCCTGGCCGCTTTGCTCCTGCCTGCCATCCACCACAAACGCCGGGATCGCCTGGATCCGGTACTGGGTTGAAATCGAGGTGCATTTGCCCGTCTCCGGGTCGGGGTGCCCGTCTGCATACTGGTACAGGCCATGATAGACGCCGTTGCAGGTGTATCCCAGAACATATGCAGCGCCGTTGGCCGTGCCGGCGCGAAGCGCGAGCGGGGCGAGTTCGCCCTTGCCGGTCAGGCCGTTGCGGAAACCAATACTGGTGTCGTAGAGGGCCTCCACCGGCGTGTAGCCCGACATGTAGCCTTCCATCGTGCCATTCTCAGACAGGGTCAGCCGCAGGCGCGCGTCCCGTAGTGCGCGAACCGTGTACATGCTGTTGGTGACATTGTGGAAGCGGACATCTGTCGGTTCGGTGGTGAGGACGCCGTCCTCGATGCGGCCGTGGGCTGTCGACTGGAAGCCAGGGTCCGGATCGGGCAGGTAGGTGGCATAGGGTAACGGATCGCGGCCGGGACTCAACTGGATTGGATCGGCATTGGCGAAAAAGCCGACGTCAACGCTGTCATCGTTATGGATATCGTCGACGCCACTCAGCGTCAGCAGTATGCCCCAGGCCCCCGTGAGCATCTCTATTGCATAGCTGTTTGAAACCCCGCCCGACCGGTATGACCGGGAGCAGCCAAAAACCCGGTAAAACTGGTTGTCGATACCTGGCTCCCCGTTCATTCCGGTAAACTCATCGTGGGCGCAGGTTCCGGGGCCGGGGCCGCCGTCGAGGTCGATGCCGAAGGCCTTTAAAGGGCCGGCCTGCACAGTGCGAAAGTGCGGGTCGGGCCCGCCAGCCTCGGGATTCATGCACAGGTTCTGGCCGTTGGGAGCAAGCGAGTATGCCCTCCCTCCCACTTTGAGACGCTCTGCGTAGGCCGCGTCGGATTCCTGGGGAAGGCGTTTGCCCTGCGGGGTCAGGGCAAAGATTTCCTCGATATTTAGCGATAGTCCCGACGGGCAGGCGCCGGCTTCCGCCTCGGCGGTGGTCAGTCCGTATTCGATATGGGAGACCACAAATCCCGCCCTGCCTTCGCGTAAAAAAGGCGCGTCAGTTGCGCCGAGGCAAAATTGCGCGGACAGCAGCAGGGTGATTGCGCCTGCCAGGACGGATCTCCGGCGGCCGCCGGCCATCCCCGGGTCTCGCCGGGCCGCGCAGTCTACCGGCGGCAATTGCGCTACTGACATTGACAGCCTCTTCCCACGTTTTTCCCGCTCGCCGAATACTATGCTTTACTAACACCTATGTCAGTATTATTATGACGCCAGTGTAAGTAATGTCAACCGGCGTGTGAACGTGCACGTTCCGTAACACTGACCTTGATCGGGGATCAGATTTTCCATGGCCAGGACACAATCAGTCAGCGATGACGAAATCTTTGCCGCGGCCAGGAATGTGTTTGAGCGGCGCGGCCTGCATGGGTTCACTCTCACGGATGTCGCATCGGAAGTCGGGCTTTCCCGGGCGGCGATTATTTTACGGTTCGAAAGCACCCACGCACTTAAAGTCATGCTGATGGCGAGGCTGGTCGATGAATTTATCATCGCAATTGATGCCTTGCCTGACTCACCCGGTGGTGACAACCTGCTTCAGGTAGCGGCCTTCATCGGCGGTCTTGCCGGCAATCGCGGTTCTTTGCCCGCCTTCTTTTCAAACTATGTCGCCAACTTGGAAGATCCGGACCTCGCCGCGCTGGAGAAGAAGCGTGGCGAAGCATTGCACAGGGCAATACTGAGAGTGATGCCTGAAACCCGCCTCGACCGCGAGTCGGCGGCCTCTGCGTTCAATGCGCACTTGACCGGTACCATCATGAATTGGGTGGCAGTGGAGGAAACCGACTCGAGGGCCTTCGTGGTGAGACGAAGCAAGGACTGGCTGCGCCTGGCCGGAATCCCATATGAAGGCAGTTTGCCCGGCGTCACTGGTCGGGCCGCTTCACGAAAGCAGCTCCCGGCGTCGCGAAAAAGCGGCAGTGCATCGCGCCGGTCGCGGGCTTCAACCCGGTGACTCGAGACCCCGGAAGGATTTGATGCATTCAACAAAAAAACAGCCGGATGCAAACAGCCAGGGTTCATTGGGATGAATTCCATTAAAACGCATCGAGGCGTTTTCTTCAGTGTCCTGGTGCTGGGAGTCTGCATGGTCGGCCTGTTTTTCCTGCTGCGCGAAGATGTGCACGCGCCGGCTGCCCTGGATACCTACCAGGCGACGCCAGAAAAAGGCCGCTATCTCGCGCTGGTTGGCAACTGTACAAGCTGTCACACGCGAGAGGGCGGCAAGCCCTACGCCGGCGGTGTGGAGTTCCAGACCCCGTTTGGGATCCTGTATTCAACCAATATCACTATGGACAGGGAGACGGGTATAGGCGGCTGGTCCTTCGAGGATTTCTTTGATGCAATGAAACACGGCGTGCGACCGGATGGCACGCATCTTTATCCCGCTTTTCCCTACACGGATTTCGCCCGCCTGACAGATGAGGATATCGCATCGCTCTTTCTATTTGTGCAGACTATCGCTCCGGAGGCGGTGCCCGCCAGGCCAAATGAGCTCGCTTTTCCATACAGCGTTCGCCCGCTGCTAGTTGTCTGGAAAGTGTTGTTTCACGACCTGGACAGCTACAGCCCGGATATGACCCGCAGCGACAGCTGGAACAGGGGCGCCTACCTGGTAGAAGGCCTGGGCCATTGTGGTGCCTGCCATACCCCAAGGAATTTCCTGGGCGCTGAAAAGGAGGATCTCGCGCTGACCGGTGGTGTCTATCTGGATAAGGTGAAGACCGGCAAATTCCGCGAGTGGTCCGGCGTCAACCTGACGCCGGCGCCCACCGGGCTGGCGAAATGGAACGAGGACGATATAGTCGCCTACCTGAAAAACGGGCAAAGCAGGCATGCCGTCGTGAACGGGCCCATGAATGACGTGGTGATGAACTCAACGCGATTTCTCACCGACGCCGACGCCGCCGCAATGGCGGCGTACCTGAAGGGCATCCCCGCCAACGAACAGCGCGGGAGCGGCGCGCCCGATCCGGAAACCCTGCGGGCCGGCGAGATAGGGTATACGGTGCACTGTGGCTCCTGTCACCTGCCCACCGGGCTGGGTGACGACATCCTGGGTGTCTCGCTTGCCGGCAGCGCCATCGTGCAGGCCGAGAATCCCGCCTCCCTGCTCAACGTGATTCTCTATGGCCCGCACCTGCCCGCGCCACCGTTTGTGGTCGACCGCACGCAGATGAAAATGTTTGGCAAGAAGCTCTCCGACCAGGACATCGCGAGCATCGCCAGCTACGTGCGTTCCAGCTTCGGCAATCGCGGCGGCGCGGTAAGCCCGGAACAGGTAGGCCGGCAGCGCTAGGAAGCAGGCTCCTGGAGTGAATGTATCATGCTACCCGGCTTGAGCTGCCGATAGACCCGTCGGTACTATGCGGGCCGTCAATCGTGGACGATTTGCTTGTCGGTGAACAGGTAGTCTTTCTAGTTCGCCATCGAACTGGGGGTCCCGGCGGCGAATCCATTCCAGCTCTTTGCATCGATTCGGAAACTGTCCGGGACGGTGTGGTGTTCGCAAGCCTGCCAAAAAACACACCATTCAAGTTATTTCTCTTTGCATATTGCCGGGTTTGAATAGATGACATACTATGTGTCAATATAAAGAAGCCATGCCTGTTCCTCGACTGTATCCCTGTGTCGCGGAAATCCCCGCGGCGATTGGCAAGACACAGACCGAGCATTTCAACAGCGGTGACGAATATATCTACTGGCCCAGCCAGACGGAGACAGCCCCGGTGAACACTTCAGCGAAAACCCTCGATGAAACGATGCGTGAAAATTTCCGCGAAGGCGGCTTTACGGTGGTGGGCGAGCGCGAGCTGTACATGGAAGTCATGGACACAGCGACCGGCCTGGTGTGGATGAGCGCGGCGCCGGTGCAACCTGCGGATTTTGAAGCGCTGGCACTCGATGACCCCCTGGTCAAGTTGGGGATAGGGCGCGCGGCTATGGATCGCGCCGCGTTCCATTACTCCCCCGGTGCGTCGGGGAAACCGGTGCGCGAGCGCATTATCGACGGCCGGTTGTTTATCAATGTGGCGGCGCCGCAGGCGCAGAAGCCCCCGGTGGTGCCGGGAGGGCCGATCGAGATTTCGGTCGACAAGGCGCACCTGATCGGTTTTGCCGCCGGCCGCACTGTTGCGATCCTCAGTCTGCCCGAGGGTGACTTTGTCGAAGTCGTCGGCGACGCCGGCGCAGACGATACTCTCATCCTGCCGGAGGGCGCGAGGCTGCGCCGGATCGATCTCGGGCAGCCCTGGGTGGTCTCACTGCCGAACCCCACCCGGACGTTTTTCTGGTTCGGGCAACAGCTGCGCAGTTTCCAGGGGCCTGTGACGCTACCCGAGTTATAAGGATTACAGCCCCTTGCTGGTGACAATGATCTCTTTGGAGCCGGCGGGGAGTGAAAAGCTCACGCCATCCTGGCCTATGGTGTAGTCCGGGAAGATATCCTGGGCGCCGTTGAGGAACAGGATGTCCTGCCCGGGGAACACCAGCGGCGGCACGATATGGTAGTACAGCAGGTGGCCGACGCCGGCATCCCGGGCGGTCTGTGCGGCTTCAACCGGGCTGGTGTGGTAGTTCAGGATGTCGTCGGTGATCTTTGTCATGATCCGGTCGCCACTTTTTGCAGCGGTATCGTGCATCATGCCCACCAGGTTCGGCGCCAGGGCCTCGTGCACCAGCAGGTCCACGCCCTGCGCGAATTTCTCGATATTGGCCAGTTTCACCGTGTCCCCGGTGATCAGCAGCGAGCGTTCCTTGTAAGTGAAGCGATAACCCACAGCGGGGTCGATCGGCGAGTGGTCGACCCGCAGGGCCTCCACTTTCAGCTCGGCGTTGCTGACAACGGTGACCAGCTCACCGGGTTCAGGCGTGGTGAAGGGCCTGGCCACCATGCCGGCCCCGCTGAGGGGCGCGACGGTGTCGCCGTGGTGGGCATGGCGATAGCCGGCATCGAGAGAGTAGGACTCATTGAAGCCGTCCACGACCCGCTGGACACCCTCCGGACCGTAAACCGGCAGGGTGGTGGTGTTGGCGCCGTTGACCCAGCGAATCGTGGCCATCTCGCCCAGGCCGTCAATATGGTCGGAGTGGAAGTGGGTGAGAAATACGCCCTGGATCTGCGCGGGCTGGTAACCCATCCTGGCGATGTTGCGCAGGCCGTCTGTACCCGCATCCACCACGAACATTTGCTTGCCGGCCACCACCACCACGCAGGGGCCGGACGCATTGGGCGCCGGCATCGGTCCGCCGGCACCGCACAGGGCCAGGTGCAGGCCGTCCTCAAAGCTGTCGACGATATCTGCACCCATGCGGGCTTCCAGGCCCTTTTCCATGACGCGGGTGAGGATGGTGACACGCTGGCTCCAGGCGAGCAGGCCGATGGCGGCGATGACGACAATAATGATGAGAGACTTTTTCATTGTGGCTCCGCGCATAATTGACATATATAGTGCCAATATAGTATTCTGTCCCACTTCGAAAGTCCAGTGGAAACAGCTGAATGAAAAAGATCCTTGCGGCGGTCGGTGTCCTGGTTTTGGTCGTGGCGGCGTTCCTGCTGGCGTTGCCTACCATCCTCCACAAGGCCGGGCTGCACCCGGAGTATACCGGTGATACCGTGCACCTGCCCGGCAAGCGGGCGCTGGTAATCACCACCAGTCACGGTGTGTTGTCGGCGCCCGGAGAAACTGATGGCAAGCCCACTGGCGTGATGGCGTCAGAGATGACGCACCCCTACTACACTTTCCTCGATGCGGGAATGGACGTCGACGTCGCCAGCATCGAGGGTGGCCAGATTCCGGTTGATCCCCAAACGCTGCTGTACATGATCCGGACCCCGGAGGACGAGCGTTTCATGGCGGACCCTGTGCTGCAGGCGAAG
>JAOUDU010000137.1 GCA_029859085.1 Gammaproteobacteria bacterium
CCGGATGCGCCGGGTGACCAGTATATTCAGGTTGCGCGGCCCGGGGCGCGGTGTCTCGTCGTTGTAGCCGGATATCGAGCCGCACAGGACGATGCGCCCGAATTCCGCCATGTGGCTGATGCCGGCTTCCAGGGTATCGCCGCCGACGTTATCGAAAAAGATGTTCACGCCGTCCGGGCAGAGCTCGCCTATCCTCTGGTCGAGATTCTCCCGTTTGTAATCGATCACCGCGTCCAATTTGCACGCCTCGGCCAGCCATTGGCACTTCTCGGCGCCCCCGGCTATGCCGACTACCCGGCAACCCTTGAGCCGGGCAATTTGCGCCACCACGGAACCGGTGGCCCCGGCGGCGCCGGATACCAGCACGGTTTCGCCCGCCCGGGGCTGGCCAACGTCCAGCAGGCCGAAGTAAGCCGTGAGGCTGGTAAAGCCGAGGATACCCAGGGCCATGGCGGGCGATACGCCCGCCGGTAGCGGTGTCGGCGGCATCGCCGCCGCCGGGTCCCCGATACTGTATTCCTGCCAGTTGAGTATTCCCTGCACCAGGGTGCCGACGGGCAGCGCCGGATTGCCCGACTGTACCACCTGGCCCACGCCGCTGGCGCGCATGGGCGCGCCGAGGGCGACCGGGGGCAGGTAGCTCGGCTCGTCCATCACCCAGCCGCGCATCGCCGGGTCGAACCCCAGCATCAGGGTTTTCACCAGGACCTGCCCGGCGGCCAGGTCCGGGACCGGCAGCGGGGATTCCACCAGTTCGAAATGTTCCGGCCCGACCATGCCGGTGGGGCGGTTCTTCAGCAGCCACTGCCTGTTAGTGCTTGTCACGGATTCTTCTCCTGCAGTTCGGCCACGCGCGGTGGCCCTGGATAACGGCCGCGTATTACAGCAGTTATGGGTGCGGGTGAACAGCTGTTCCGCGCCGGATGAATTCAGTGCGCATGGGATCAGCCCACATGACAGGGCGGGCCCGCTGTGTTCCAATCGTGGCGGATCGCGATACCGCCCGGAAAACATGACGTCACTGCTAATTGCCTACCACAGCCAGAGCGGCGCCAGTGCGCAGTTGGCCCGCGCCGCCTGGCGAGGTGCCAGTGCCGAGCCCGGGGTGAATGTTGTCGTGCGCCGGGTGTGGGACGCCGGGGTGGCGGAGTTGCGCCAGGCGCAGGGGCTGCTGCTGGTGGCCGCGGAAAATTCAGGCAGTCTCAGCGGCGGCATGAAGGATTTCCTGGACCGCACGTTCTACCCCGCCATCGCCAGCGGCCTGGTGCTGCCCTATGCGGTGCTGCTCAGCGCCGGCAATGACGGCCGCGGCGCGCTGCGCCAGTTGCAGCGCATCATGTCGGGTTACCCGTTTCCCGCCGCCGCGGAACCCGTGGTATTGCGGGGCGAAGTGAGCGCGGCACACCTGCAGGCGGCCGGGGAACTCGGGGCGGCTTTTGCCGCCGGCCTGGAGATGGGTATTTTCTGAGGCCGGCAGGTGTTGAAACTGCCAGGCGTTGAAACTACCAGGTGTTGAAACCAACAGGACAGCAGTATGAGTGATAGCACCACCCAGCCCGTGCCGGAGGGGTTCACCCGGATGCCCTCGGGGCTGGGCTTCACCGATAATCTCCAGCCGAGTTATCGCCGTATCGAAGGCGATACGGTCAGCTTCGGCCTGGTGGTGCAGCAGCACCACGGCAACCTGATGGGTATCTGCCACGGCGGCGTGCTGATGACCCTGGCGGACATCGCCGCCGCCAACGGCGTCAACGTGGCCCGCGGTGTGCTGGCGGGCAGCCCGACCATCAACCTGGCGGTCGATTTCATCTCAGCGGCCCGCATCGGCCAGTGGATCCAGGCCGACGTGCACCTGGTGACGGTAAAACGCCGTTTCGGTTTCTGCAGCGGCGCCATCGTCAACAGCGACGGCGTAGTGGCCAGGTTCAACGGCACCTTCTACCTGCCCGATCACAAGGGCATGGTCAAGCCAGGGGCTATCGGGGACGGCGTGCCCGGTTTCCTGGGGGAGTAATCTGTGCCGGGTACGCCAGGCCAGCGGGTCCGGCCGGAGCCGGTAGCGAGAACGAACCCTTGAACTGGCTGTTGCGACCCGGGTCATACCGGCTTGAATTAACCTGCTCCAACATCAAGGTCGGGCGCTCTTATCCGCCGCCGCCTGCACCACCTCGATAAACGCCTGCGCGGCGCGGGACAGGCTGCGACCGCGGTGGTAGACGATACCGAGCGTGCGCTCGATGCGGGTTTCGCCCACTTCCAGGGTGGCCAGCGTGTCGTCCCGCATGCTGCGGGGCAGCACGGTCCAGCCCAGGCCCACCGACGCCATCATCCGGATCGTCTCCAGGTAATTGGTGGACATCGATACCCGGAGGGTGAGGTGGTGGCTATCGAACAGCCGGGCGACGATCTGGCCGGTGTAGGTATTGAGCCCGGGAAGGATCGCCGGGTGCGCGGCCAGGGCCGCCAGGTCCAGGCCCCGGTGCCGCGCCAGCGGGTGATCCCTTCCCACCATGAAGTCCAGCGGGTCCGGCCAGATCGGCAGGGTCACGAGGCTGGCCTCGCGCACGGGCGCCAGGGTGACAATCGCCAGCTCGGCCTTGCCCTGCATGATCAACTCGTAGGCCTGCTCCGAATCCATGAAGTCGATGTCGATCTGGACCGCCGGGTAGCCCCGGCTGAACCCGCTCAGTACCGGCGGCAGCCGGTGCAGGCCGATGTGGTGGCTGGTGGCGAGCCGCAGCTGGCCGGCGACCGCCCCGGACAGGTCGCGCACGGACTGCTGGGCCGCCTCCAGCTCCAGCTGCACGGCCCGGGCATGGGGCAACAGGGCCTTGCCGGCCTCCGTCAGGCTGGTAATGCGGCCGATGCGGTCGAACAGGGCGCTGCCGAGCTGTTCCTCCAGCAGCGCCACCCGCTTGCTGACGGCCGGCTGGGTGAGGTGGAGCTTTGCCGCGGCCAGCGAGAATGAACCGGTTTCCGCCACCAGCACAAACGCCCTGAGGTTCTGGGTATCCATTTTTAGATTCCTTATAGGAATACAATATATAAAAATAATAAATTTGAGTTATCTAAATGGCAACCCCATAATTCCCCCATCGAACAGTCGGTTCCCCGAAATTTCCCTCAGAGGTGAGTCCCATGGCCGGACAGACGTTATACGACAAGTTGTGGAGCAACCACGTGGTGGTGCAGCGCGACGACGGCAGCGCCCTGATTTATATCGACCGCCACCTTATCCACGAGGTGACCTCCCCCCAGGCATTCGAGGGTTTGCGCCTGGCCGGCCGGCCCCTGTGGCGGCGGGACGCCAACCTGGCGGTCCCGGACCACAATGTCCCCACCGAGCGGGTGGAGCGCAGCGGTGGCGTCGCGGCCATCGCCGACCCGGTATCGAGGCTGCAGGTGCAGACTCTCGACGATAACTGCCGGGACTTCGATATCGTCGAGTTCGAGATCAATGATACCCGCCAGGGCATTGTCCACGTGGTGGGTCCTGAGCAGGGGGCAACCCTGCCCGGCATGACCGTGGTCTGCGGCGACTCCCACACGTCCACCCACGGCGCCCTCGGTGCCCTGGCCCACGGTATCGGCACCTCCGAGGTGGAGCATGTGCTGGCCACCCAGTGCCTGATCCAGCAGAAGATGAAGAACATGCTGGTGCGCATCGACGGCGCCCTCCAGAACGGCGTGACGGCGAAGGACGTGGTGCTGGCGGTGATCGGCAAAATAGGCACCGCCGGGGGCAGCGGCTACGCGATCGAGTTCGGTGGGGAGGTCGTGCGCGCGATGAGCATGGAGGGCCGCATGACCATGTGCAATATGTCCATCGAGGCCGGTGCGCGCATGGGCATGGTTGCGGTTGACGACACCACCCTGGCCTACGTGAAGGGGCGCACCTATGCCCCCGGGGGCGCCCTGTGGGACCAGGCGGAAGCCGCCTGGCGCGATCTTCACAGCGACCCCGATGCGCACTTCGACCGGGTGGTGGAATTGCGCGGCGAGGATATCATGCCCCAGGTCACCTGGGGCACGTCGCCGGAAATGGTGCTGCCGGTGGATGGCCACCTGCCGGACCCGGCGCAGATCGACAACCCCACCCGGCGCAAAGCGGTGGAGCGCGCCCTGGAATACATGGGCCTCGAGGCGGGCATGCCGATAACCGCCATCAGGCCGGACCGGGTGTTCATAGGGTCCTGCACCAACTCGCGGATCGAGGACCTGCGCTCCGCCGCGGCAGTGGTCAAGGGCAGGCGGGTGGCAGCTTCCGTCAAGCAGGCCCTGGTGGTGCCCGGCTCCGGCGAGGTCAAGAAGCAGGCCGAGGCCGAGGGGCTGGACAAGATCTTCCTGGCCGCCGGTATGGAGTGGCGGGAGCCGGGTTGTTCGATGTGCCTGGCGATGAACGCCGACAAGCTGGGGGCGGGCGAGCATTGCGCTTCCACGTCAAACCGTAATTTCGAGGGTCGCCAGGGTTTTGGCGGCCGTACCCACCTGGTCAGCCCCGCCATGGCGGCGGCGGCGGCCATCGCGGGCCATTTTGTCGACGTGCGCGACTGGTAGGAGAGACGCCATGAAAAGTTTTACCGTAGAGCGCGGCCTGGTCGCACCGATGGACCGGGCCAACGTGGATACCGACCTGATCATACCCAAGCAGTTCCTGAAATCGATCAAGCGCAGCGGCTTCGGCCCGAACCTGTTCGATGAGTTGCGCTACCTCGACGAGGGCCAGCCCGGCGAGGACTGCAGCCGGCGGCCCCTGAACCCCGATTTCCCGCTGAACCAGGCGCGTTATCGCGGCGCCTCGATACTGCTGGCCCGGGAAAACTTCGGCTGTGGCTCCAGCCGGGAGCACGCTCCCTGGGCGCTGGAGGATTACGGCTTCCGCTGTGTGATCGCCCCGAGCTTCGCCGATATTTTTTATAACAACTGTTTCAAGAACGGCATCCTGCCCATCGTCCTCGAGGCCGGCGTGGTGGATGCACTGTTTCGGCAGCTGTATGCCAGCGAGGGGTACGAGCTGACCGTGGACCTCCAGGGGCAGCAGGTGACGACCCCGGCGGGGGAGGTCCACCGTTTCGAGGTGGATGAATTCCGGCGCCATTGCCTGCTTAACGGTCTCGACGACATCGGCCTCACCCTGCAGGACGCCGCCGCGATACAAGCCTACGAACAGGGCCTGCGCCAGCGCTCGCCCTGGTTGTTCGACGTCATCAAGTAACGGGAGCCGCAGCGACTATGGCAAGGAAAATACTGGTCCTGCCGGGGGACTATATCGGCCCGGAGATCATGGCAGAGGCCGTCAAGGTCCTGCTGGAAGTGAACAGCCGCTTTGGGCTCGATCTCGAGCTGGAGTACGGCCTGCTGGGCGGTGCAGCGATCGACGCGACAGGTGTGCCGCTGCCGCCGGAAACCCTCGAGCGGGCCCGGGCAGCCGATGCCATTTTGCTGGGCGCCGTGGGGGGGCCCAAGTGGGATGGTGTGGAGCGGCACCTGCGCCCCGAGCGCGGCCTGCTGGGTATTCGCTCGGAACTGAAGCTGTTCGGCAACCTGCGCCCGGCCATTCTCTACCCCCAGTTGGCGGACGCCTCCAGCCTCAAGCCGGAAGTGGTCTCCGGGCTGGATATCCTGATCGTGCGGGAACTGACAGGCGGCATTTATTTCGGCGAGCCCCGGGGCATCCGGGTGCTGGAAAACGGGGAGCGCGAGGGCTACAACACCTATGTCTACCGGGAGTCGGAAATTCGCAGGATTGCCCACCTCGCTTTCAGCCTGGCCCGCAAGCGCGATCGCCGCCTGTGCTCGGTGGACAAGGCCAACGTACTGGAGGTGACCATGCTCTGGCGCGAGGTGATGGATGAGGTGGGGGCCGAGTACCCGGACGTCGAGCTCAGCCATATGTACGTGGACAACGCCGCGATGCAGTTGCTGCGGGCACCCAAGCAGTTCGATGTGCTGGTCACCGGCAATATGTTCGGCGACATCCTGTCAGATGCCGCCGCCATGCTCACCGGTTCGATCGGCATGTTGCCGTCGGCTTCGCTGGACCAGGCCGGGCGGGGCATGTATGAGCCCTGTCACGGTACCGCCCCGGATATCGCCGGGCAGGGCAAGGCCAACCCGCTGGCAACCATCCTGTCGGTGGCTATGATGTTGCGTTACACCCTGGCCAGTCCGGCGGCGGCGGACGCCATAGAACAGGCGGTGAGCGCGGTGCTGGACCAGGGCCTGCGCACCCCGGACATACATACCGCTGGCAGGCAACTGGTGAGCACCACCGGTATGGGCGACGCGGTAATAGCGGCCCTGCGGGCCTGACGGGACGATAACAGGACACTCGAGGGAGTACAGATGAGCAAGTTATACGATGTGGCAGTAGTGGGCGCGACCGGGGCGGTGGGGGAGGCCATGATCGCCATCCTGGAGCAGCGCAAGTTTCCGGTGCGCAATCTCTACCCGCTGGCGAGCAGCCGCTCCGCCGGGAAAACAGTCATGTTCAACGGCAAGTCGATCAGGGTGACCGACCTGGCCGAGTTCGACTTCAGCAGGGCCCGGATCGGCCTGTTTTCCGCCGGCGGCAGCATTTCCGCCGAATTCGCGCCCAAAGCCGGCGCCGCGGGCTGCGTGGTGATAGACAACACTTCCCACTTCCGCCAGGACGAGGATATCCCGCTGATCGTGCCGGAGGTCAATATAGAGGCCCTGGCGGGGTACACCCGGCGCAATATTATCGCCAACCCCAATTGCTCGACGATCCAGATGCTGGTGGCGCTCAAGCCCATCTACGATGCGGTGGGCATCGAGCGGATCAACGTGGCCACCTACCAGGCGGTTTCCGGTACCGGCAAGGAGGCGATCGAGGAACTGGCGGCCCAGACCGCGAGGCTGCTCAACGGCCAGGAAATCCAGTGCGAGGTATACCCCCGCCAGATCGCGTTCAACGTCATTCCCCACATCGACACCTTCCAGGAGAACGGCTATACCCGGGAAGAGATGAAAATGGTGTGGGAGACCCGGAAAATCTTCGGCAACCCGTCGATCCAGGTGAACCCGACCTGTGTCCGGGTACCGGTCTTTTTTGGCC
>JAOUDU010000138.1 GCA_029859085.1 Gammaproteobacteria bacterium
CGGAGACTCCGTCCTGGTTACCATGCCATTGCTGTATGGTAGCCCGAACCTGCTCGCAGACATAAAATCCTGGCTGGCCGCCCGGGTCCGCGGTGAACAGGTCCCCGCGCTCCGGCTCGATGCCGGGGATTACGGTTGGCAGGGGGAGGGTGGTTGATCTCAATCAGCCGCGCCCTGGCAGTTCCTGCGGTACTGCAGGAGCGGCGCCTTTCGCTCACCGGCTCAAAGCTGTAAATCCCGATATTGCGAGTATTGCGGCAAAATTGCCAATTGCACCGGTAACCACGCACAGTTTTGGGGTTTTCGGGTGGAAATAAACTCTCAATTGGCGCTATTCTTGGGCCAGACCCATGTTGGAGAGGCCGCTGCCCCGGAATGTTGGAAGTCATACAGGTCAATAGCTCCGATTTGCAGCTGGGTATGTATGTATCCGGCCTGGATCGACCGTGGCTTGAGGTGCCGTTTCCTATGCAGGGATTCCGCATAGAGACGCCGGAAGAGATTGTCCGCATCCAGAAATATTGCCAGTACGTGTTCGTCGACAGCGTCAAGAGTTCGGTAGCGGCCGGGAAAATAAAGCGCAGGACCAGCTCCCGGCCGCGCAAGACCAATCAGCAGATTTTTCCCGGGCGCAGGCTCAAGCAGTACCAGGACAGCGCTACCTGGGGTGAGGAGTTTCCCCGGGCCAAGGCCGCTGTCGACACGCTGATGCAAACCGTTGATTCCATTTTTGAGCAGGTATCCCACGGCGGAGCGCTGGATGTGGTCAAGGTCAAACAGTCGGTCGACCCGATGATTGACAGTATTTCCCGCAATCCGGACGCATGCATTTGGCTGGCCAGGATGAAACAACAGGACACCTACACCTACCAGCACTCGGTGGGGGCGTCTATCTGGGCCGTGGCCCTCGGCAGGCAGCTCGGCCTGCCCAAGCCCGACCTGCGCTCGCTCGCTGTAGGGGGCTTGCTGTTCGATATCGGCAAATTGGGGGTCAACCAGGAGTTACTCGGCGCCACCCGATCGCTGACCGATGAGGAGTTCCTGGAGCTTAGAAGCCATGTCAGCCTCGGGGTTGAAATGATCAGGGATAGTGGCCTGATGAACAAGGATGTGCTCGACATGGTGGCACATCACCACGAGCGCCACGATGGCTCGGGTTATCCCGACGGGCTCAGCGGGGATGCCATCCCGGTCTACGCCCGCATTGCCGCTATCGTCGACTGCTATGACGCCATTACCAGTCATCGCAGTTACGCGCGGGCTATTCCCCCGTCCGCAGCGATCAAAAAATTGTATGAATGGCGTGACGTGGATTTCCAGGCCGAACTGGTGGAGGAGTTCATCCAGGCGGTGGGAATTTATCCAGCGGGCACCCTTGTGGAGTTATCGTCAGGGGAAGTCGCGGTGGTGGTCGCCGAGTATCGCACCCGGCGCTTGCGGCCAAAGGTGATGGTGCTGCTGGATGCCGACAAGCAGCCGGTTATGGATGGAACAATAGTGGATTTGCTCACCCAGAAATCGACTGCCGATGGCAAGCCACTGGAAATAAGCAACAGCCTCGAACCCGAGGCTTACGGTATCGACATGGCAGCTATCAAGCTTTGACGGCGCCATTCACTTGATCCAATTGCCGGGGATTGAACGCGATCGCTTTATCCAGCAACTGGACAAGGCTGTCGCTGAGGCGAGGGCAGGTCAGACACATCTCGGGTTGTTGCTGGTCGACCTCACGAACCTGGCGAGGATCAATCATTACCACGGTTACGAAGCAGGCGACCTGGTACTGCAACAGGCCTACGGCCAGCTGCTGGAGCTGAGCAAACTACCGGATTCGGTTTTCCGGGTCGGCAGTCACCGTTTTTCCTTTATCCTGTCAGACCTCGGCAACCCCGCTTTCATCGCCCTCGCGATGAACCGGGTGCAGCGATCACTTGTCGGTGAATTGCACGGTGACACGGGTGTCGTGGGCGTGGATGTCAAGATCGGAATCGCGATCAACCGCGGCGGCGGCAGTGATTTCATGGCGGTGCTGGCCCGGGCCGAGGCCTCCCTTTCCCAGGTAAAGCTGGGAGGCGTGCAGCGTATCGAGGATGTGCTGGCAGAAGCCGGTGACTCCCCGGTGCAGATACGGCTGGAGCAAAGCCTGGCGGAGGCGTTGCAGGACAATGCGTTTGAATTGCACTACCAGCCCAAGATCGAGCTGGCTACCGGGCAGGTGAGCAGCGCGGAAGCACTGCTGCGCTGGCAGTCGCCCGAGGGGGAGTTTGTTGCGCCGGAAATGATCGTGGAGTGGGCGGAATCGTCGGGGCGCTCCTATGACCTCACCAAGTGGGTGGTGCACCGCGCCCTGCGCCAGATGCGGCATTGGCAGGGTGCGATGGATATCAGCGTGGCTGTCAATGTGCCCGCCAACCTGGCCGGTGACCGTGACCTGCCCGCACTGTTGCAAGACGCGATCGCCATCTGGGGCGTCGAGCCGGACAGGGTGATCGTGGAGATTACCGAAGGGGCTATCATCGAGGACAAGCAATCGGGTTTTGACAACCTGCTCAAGCTCAGGGAAAGGGGCATAAATATTTCCATCGACGATTTCGGCACCGGTTATTCCTCCCTCTCGTATTTCAGGCATATCCCGGCGCTGGAACTGAAGATCGATAAGTCTTTCGTCGATTCAATGCTGGTGGACGCGCAGGACATGGAGCTGGTGAAAATCATCATCCACCTCGCCCACCAGTTTGGCCTGTGGGTCGTGGCGGAAGGAGTGGAGGACCGGGAGAGCCTCGATATGTTGCGTGAGCTCGGCTGCGATTACGCGCAGGGCTACTACATCAGCCGGCCGCTGCCCCCGGACGAGTTCGCGGCCTGGGTTGAAGGGTGGCAGGGCCTGGAGGGGCAATAGCACCCCTGGTTTGCACTAAAAAACCCGCTGTCGGCCGCGCTAGCGTTTCTTGCGAGCCTCGGCGAAGGCCGCCGCAAAGGCCCCGCCGGCTGGCGGTGCAGCCGCTGGAGCCTTCACCGGTCGCGGTTTGTCGCGTTCCTGCTGCCGGCGCGGTGCCTGGCCCCGTTGGGCGGCCTGCTCCCCCGCCTTGTCAGACAGGCGCATGCTCAGCCCGATACGTTTGCGGGGCTGGTCAATTTCCATCACCTTTACCCGCACGATGTCGCCGGCCTTGACCACATCCCGCGGGTCCTTCACGAACCGCTCCGCCAGCGCGGAGATGTGGACCAGTCCGTCCTGGTGCACCCCGATGTCGACGAATGCACCGAAGGCGGTCACGTTGGTGACAGTGCCTTCCAGTATCATGTCGGGCACCAGGTCCGAGATTTTTTCCACGCCCTCCTGGAAAGCGGCCATTTTGAATTCCGGGCGCGGGTCGCGGCCGGGCTTGGCCAGCTCTGCAATAATGTCTTTCACCGTGGGCAGGCCCACCGTGTCACTGGTGTAGGCTGCCGGGTCCAGCGCGCGCAGGAAAGCGGTATCGCCGATCATACTGCCGATCTCGCGCTGCTGCCGCGCGGCGATGGCCGCCACCACCGGGTAGGACTCCGGGTGCACTGCCGAGCTGTCCAGGGGATTGTCGCCGCCCATGACTCGCAGGAAGCCAGCGGCCTGCTCGAAGGTTTTCTCACCGAAACGGGAGACCTTCAGCAGTGCGGTGCGGCTGGTGAAACTGCCCTGCTCATCGCGCAGGGCAACGATATTGCCGGCGATGTTCTGGTTCAGGCCGGAGACCCTGGCCAGCAGCGGGACCGACGCCGTGTTGACATCCACGCCCACCGCATTGACGCAGTCCTCCACCACGCTGTCCAGTTGGCGCGCCAGCTGGACCTGGCTCACATCGTGCTGGTACTGGCCCACGCCGATGGATTTGGGATCGATCTTGACCAGTTCCGCCAGCGGATCCTGCAGGCGGCGGGCTATGGAGACCGCGCCGCGGATGGTTACGTCCAGGTCCGGGAATTCCCGGGCGGCAAATTCCGACGCGGAGTAAATGGAGGCCCCGGATTCATTCACCATGGCCTTGCGTACAGCCAGCTCCGGGTGTGAGCGCAGCAGGTCGCCCACGAACTTGTCGGTTTCCCTGCCGGCGGTGCCATTACCGATTGCGATCAGCTCGACCTGGTACGTTTTTATCATATGCAGCAGGGTGGCCTCGGCCTCCTGCAGGCGCTTGCGCGGCTCGTGCGGGTAGATCGCGCCGTGGTCCAGTACCTTGCCATTGGCGTCGACCACCGCCACCTTGACGCCGGTGCGCAGGCCCGGATCCAGCCCGATGGTCGCCCTGGGGCCGGCGGGCGCCGCCAGCAGCAGATCCTTCAGGTTATTGGCGAATACCTCTATGGCCTCCTTTTCCGCCCGTTCCCGCAACTGTCCGAGCAGGTCGGTCTGCAGGTGGGTGAGCAGCTTTACCCGCCAGGTCCAGCGCACGGTTTCCCGCAACCACTGGTCTGCGGGTCGCTGCCTGTCCTCGATCCGCCAGTGCCCTGCGATCATCGCCTCGCAGGGATGCGTGTCCGCGGCCTTCTCCGCGGCATCCATTACCAGGTTGAGGGCGAGCACGCCCTCGTTGCGGCCGCGAAACATGGCCAGTGCCCGGTGGGAGGGCACCTTTGCCAGGGCTTCCGTATGCTCAAAATAGTCGCGGAATTTGGCGCCTTCGCCTTCCTTGCCCTCCACCAGGCGGCTGGCCAGGAGGGCGTTGTCCACCAGGAACTGGCGCAGGTTTGCGAGCAGGTCGGCATTCTCGGCAAAGCGCTCCATCAGGATCTGGCGGGCGCCGTCCAGGGCGGCCTTGCAGTCGTCGATGCCGGCGTCGGCGTTGCAATAAGCAGCGGCCAGGGTGTCCGGGTCGAGGGTGGGATCTGCCAGCAGGGCATCCGCCAATGGCTCAAGTCCTGCCTCGCGGGCAATGAGGGCCTTGCTGCGCCGCCGGGGCTTGTAGGGCAGGTAGAGATCCTCCAGCCGGTTCTTGGTATCGGCTTCGAGGATGTCCCGCTCCAGCTCCGGGGTAAGCTTGCCCTGTTCGGTGATACTGTTGAGGATCGTCTGGCGCCGCTCCTCCATCTCCCGCAGGTAGCGCAGGCGCTCGTCCAGCCGGCGCATCTGGGTATCGTCCAGTGCGCCGGTGGCCTCTTTGCGGTAACGGGCGATAAATGGGACTGTGGCGCCCTCGTCGAGGAGCTTGATGGCGGCGTCCACCTGGTTGGCATGTACGGAGAGTTCTTCCGCGATACGCTGGGCAATGGTCTTTGTCATTGTGTGTCGGGGTCTTTATTTCAGGGTGAAAACAGGCTGCTACTGCGTGGAGGCGGCATTATGCGCCAGCCGGACGTGCATTGCGATCTGGATATTTCCGGGCTTTTATGCTGCGCTGGACAGGCTAGCTGCTGTCGTGGCCGGGGGACTACGACAGCATTTGTAATCAGGCCGAATGAATTCGGCCCTACGTAGTGTCGAAGGGCCTGAGAATCATAAGCCGCCTGCCCCGCTTTACCGGGTATTCATTCGGCCCGGGTCGCCCTTTAGTTGAACTTTTTTACCGCCGACAGTATCTGGCGACAGGTAATCTGGCCGATCAGGCGGCCATTTTCCACCACCGGGCGCCGGCGATGTTTCTTCAGCAGCATATCCTGGGCCACGTCCAGGATATTTTCATCCGGGTGTGCGACCAGCAGGTTGTCCCCGGACATATGGTCGGACACCAGGCCGATGGCGGTTTTATTGTAGGTGGCTCCCAGGGCCGCCCGCAGGCAGTCGAGCTCGGACAGGATGCCCACGAGATTGCCGTCGAGGTCTACCACGCAGACCCCTGAGATCTTGTTGTCGATGATGATTTGCATGGCATCGAGGATAGTGTCATCCGGTTTTACTTTCACCGGGTTGGTGAGCATGTAGTCCCGGAGGTTGACCGACTGCAGCATAAAGTTCTCCTGATATTTCTTATGGTGGAACCGTTGAGTGACAGATCCTAGGGAAGTATAGACCGTAAATACTGCATCAGTGACTGCGGCGCAATACCCAGTAACAGGATACTGGCGATCAGCACCCCCGAGAGTATATGGCCGCGCCGGTTAGTGGTTGTTTCCTGTGTTACCCGATGCTCCTCGGGCCTGCGGGTCATGTAGTAGATCACCCTGAGGTAATAGTAAATGCCCAGGGCGCTGCCCAGCACCAGGCTGAACAGCAGTACCCAGTTATGACCGCTGACCGCGGCGTTAACCAGGTAGAACTTGGCGATAAATCCCGCGGTCAATGGAATTCCTGCGAGGGACAGCAGCGCCACCAGCATCAGGCAGGCCGGCAGTGGCTGGCGCCAGAACAGGCCGCTCAGCTGCTGCAGCTGGATATTCTCGCGCTCGACCTGGTCGACACTGATCAGGGTCAGCAGGCCAAAGGCCGCAAGGGTGGTTGCGGTATAGGCGATCAGGTAGTACGTCGCAGCCTCCACCGCCAGTGGCCTGTTGGCGGCGTTGACGCAGACCATGAATACGATCAGCAGGTAGCCCATGTGGGCAATCGAGGAGTAGGCCAGCATCCGCTTGACGTTGGTCTGCAGCAGTGCCAGCAGGTTGCCCGCGAGCATGCTGAAGATGGCGAGCAGCCCGGTGACCTCCACCAGCCTGTGGTAGCGGAACAGGTCGGCAGACAGGAACAGGCGCAGCAGCACGACAAACACCGCCGCCTTGGCCACGGAGGCCAGGAAGCCGGTGACCGGCGCCGGCGCCCCGTCGTAGACGTCCGGTGTCCACAGGTGAAAAGGCACCACGGAAAGCTTGAAGCCCAGGCCCGCGAAGATCATGACGGCCGCCGCGAGCAGCATGCTCTTGCCGGTGGCCGTTTGTCCCAACCCCTCGCCCAGGCCCGAGAATTCCAGGGTGCCGGTGGCCCCGTAAAGCAGGGCGAAACCAAACAATGCGGTTGCCGAGGCGGCGCCCGAGAGCACCAGGTATTTCACCGCGGCTTCTAGCGGCAGGATCGACTTGTTGGGGTAGGCGATCAGGGCGTAGAGCGAAACCGACAGCAGTTCCAGTCCCAGCATCAGGGATGCCACGTGCACCGCATAGGCC
>JAOUDU010000140.1 GCA_029859085.1 Gammaproteobacteria bacterium
GCTGTGGCAACGCGCTCGCGGGTTATTATCAACAATGCTGTTTACAACCGTTGACGGTGCGATAATGTGGTAGTAAAGTCAACCTGGTCTCGCCGAATATAAGATAAAGAGGTATAGCGCTGCCGTTCAGCCCGGTGTGTGAACTTTAAAGGCGCATATCCTGTTTTCCCGCTACATAACAATAAGGAATACAAATTATGCTGATGACACCCAGAAACGTACTTGCCGCCAGCATAATGGCGCTAGGCTCCAGCGTTATGGCTCCAGCCTGGGCAGCAGACAGCGGTGATGCCGCGGACCCCGGCCAGGCCAATACCCTGGAGGAGGTCGTGGTGACAGGCACGCTGATCCGCGGCGCCGAAGTCACCGGCAAGCTTCCGCTCACTATGGACACGGAGGCGATCATCTCCAGTGGTGCGGTCACCACCAACGAGATACTCGCCCAGGTGCCACAGGTCGGGAACTACTTCAATTCCCGTGCGGAGCAGGACCCCAGGGGCGCCCAGCAAACTATTATCAACCGCCCCAACCTGCGTAACCTGCCCGGTTTCAATTCGGCTTCCGGTGCTACGACACTGGTGTTGGTAGACGGCCACCGGATAACCCCAATGGGTCTGGACCAGGCTTCACTGGACCCGGATGTCATCCCTGCCTCTGTGATAGAACGCGTGGATATTGTCACTGATGGCGGTTCTTCCCTGTACGGTGCCGATGCCGTCGGTGGTGTTATCAACTTCATCACCAAGAAGAAGTTTGACGGTGTACAGATTGACCTCGACTACGGCGCTGACGAAGACGGCGACTATGACACTTCCGATATCGCCGTGACGGGCGGCACCGGTTGGGACAGCGGGTCTGTGATGGTATCACTGAGCCATAACCAGCGGGATAATCTCAAGAATGCAGACCGCGACTGGGCCACCCGCGGCACCTGGACGGAAGACGGGGTGCAGGTCGATGGCACGGAATGTATTGAGCCTGCCGGCGCCATTACCACTTATTACAACTACGCCGGCACGACCACCTCCTGGACCGACAACCCCAGGGCCCCGGGAGCCGGTGTGTTCCCTGTCGGCGAAGCCTGCGATATCAAGGGCCAGGAGTCCCTGGTTCCCGAGCAGGAGCGCGACAACCTGTGGGTGAGCGTCAACCAGGAGGTCACCGAGTCCATAAACTTCAATATGGCGAGCTATTATACCAAGCGTAAAAACACCTACAGCCGGTATCCCCTGGGCGACACAATCAGCGGACAAAGCCCCGCTGAACTGATGGTGCCCGGTAATCCCGGCGACCTGTACGATGTGCCTTCGCTGGGCTTTTCCTACGGTGCCAACCCCGCCTATAAAAATCGTGACATGACCATCGATTTTGATACCTGGGGCTTTTCCCCGGAATTCACTGTTGCCCTGCCTAAGGAGTGGCAGTTACGCCAGACGTTCCATTATGGGCACTCAGAAACGAAACTCATCGACCCGCAGGATAACCGGGAAAAGATGCTGGCGTACTACGATAATGGCAACGGTCCCCTGGACCCATCGAACATTGCTGCTCTCGATGCCGGAATTCTCAACGACATACTGGATTTCGAGTACGCTGGCGAAACCACCCAGGACCTCTTCCTCTCGCGCACAGTCGTAGACGGTGAGCTGTTTGAGTTGCCCGCAGGTACAGTGCGCATGGCCGCGGGAGTGGAGTTTGCCTATGACAACGCCAAAAGGCGACAGGGTAATGCACCCAGAGGCGGACTGAGCGACCTGAGCCAGAACGATTACAACCGCGATACCAACTCGGTCTTCGCGGAAGTACAGGTTCCGATACTGCAAAGCCTGGATCTGTCGCTCTCCATTCGCAGGGATGATTACAGCGATTTCGGCGATACCACCAATCCCAGTGCCGGTATCAAGTTTACCCCCTTTGAATGGATATCGGTTTTCGGCCATTGGGGCGAGGCTTTCAATGCGCCCACTGCGGTGGATGGCCTGGCGTCAGCCACGATCAGGAACTACAACATCAACGCTATTTCCTCGGTGCCCGACCCGAATAACGAAATCGACCCGGAGCGCACCGATGTGTTGCAGATTGTCGGTTCGACCCCCGGCACGCTGAAACCGCAAACCGCAGAAACCTGGGGCGCCGGTTTCAAGATTGAGCCGACATTTGCGCCGGGCCTGCAGCTGAGCTCCGGCTATTACAAGATCGATTTCACGGATATCCTCGGCGCTGCCGACCCGACATCGGAAGCCGGTGTGCTGGCGGCCCCCGATAAATTTATCTGGAACCCGACCCAGGCAGAGCTCGACTCCTTCCTGTCTGTTGTAGACAATGCCGACCAGTATCCCGATATCAACGTGCAAGACGTCGGCCTTATCCTCGACCGGCGTTCATCCAATACCGACAAGGCGCGAATTGACGGTATCGATTTCAGTGTCAGTTATGCCCATGACACCAGCCTCGGTTCGATGTTCTATGGCATTGCGGGTACCAAGACGCTGAACTTTGAGACCAGTAATGGCACTGGCTGGGTCGACAACCTGGAGTATGACACGCCGGACTTGAATTTTGCCGGCACTGTTGGCTGGAGCAGGGACAACATACGCGCCAAATTGACCGTCAAGTACAGCAGCGACTTCAAGACCGCCTCTGCCCAACTGGATCAGACGAAAGTGAAGGAATTTGTGGTGACGGACCTGTTCGCCGCATATGACTTCGAAGGCGGTTCGGCCATTACCGAGGGTTTGTCCCTGCGCTTCAATGTCGATAACCTGTTCGATGAGGATCCGCCCGTCTGGCGCCGCAATGGTTTTGCGCTTCCTTACTCCGGGTTTACGATTGGCCGCGTGTTCAAGGTGGGCCTGACCAAGACCTTCTAGGTTTTTTGTCCAGCACAATAAAAGCCGGGCAGCTGACACTGCCCGGCTTTTTTATTTTCGAAAGAATCGACCTGGTGCTTCTACCATTGCGGCCGTTGTTGCAGTGCGCGGCGGCGAGCCCTGATGATTTCCTGCCTTTGTGACAAAGACACGGACGGCGTATCCGCAGGTAATAAATCAGGCACGCTGTCGACAGCTACCTTTCGTATGCCTGGAATAGGCTTTTCAGTACAGCCGGTCCATCGCCCCTGCACCACGCCCATTGGATAGCCGGCGGTATCCAGCCAGTTCGGGATACCCGGGTCCCGCGCGCTTACAACCACCCTGAGTATCCCATCGCTGTCAGGCAGGGCCTGGGCGTCATTGAGACTACTGTGATTGTTGTACCAGTCCGTGGTTTCATAGATCTGGTTGGTGAGAATGATGGATCGATACAGGCACCGGGCAGGCACCCTGGTCTCAATAACCAGGGCCTCATCGTCGTTGAGTTCATAAACACCCTCGTAGTAGAACTGCCCGGCCAACCCTCCGATTTGTGATACGTCCAGGGTTTTCAATCTATTCACGTAGCCTTCCTGGCGCAGTTTCTGGACATGGTCGACAAATAGCCCGGCTATAAAAGCTGTTTTTGAGGGAAGAACTCGCAGCCTTTGCTCCAACTCGTCTGCCGTCGGCCTGGGGTATTGGACCGGTGTGTCCAGGCGTTCGATGGAGATGGTCGGGTCGACCTCGTTGTCCCAGTCTGAGCTAACCATGCGCAGAAGGAGTCCGCTGGTGGCCGGCTGCAGTTGCCACCACTCGCCTTTGTAACCCGCGGGTCGCTCCATACTCAGCAACACCTCGTACCTGCCACTGGCATCTGTGGGTACCGCATTCAGGTCGTGGTCATAAACCCTGGGGGAGGGTTTTTTGTCTTTGGCCGCAACCGATTGGCTGATTGCCACCATTCTGAGGGAACCTTTTTTACCCGTGATCCTGTAGACGCCGCCCGGGGTGATCTGCGCCAACCGGTAGACTGTGTCGGCGTTGGGCTGCCCGACATTCAGTACCTGCCCGATTGTGGGGAGAAACGCTGGATGATCGCCACTGCCACCGAGGCTGCCAATGGCCGAGGATGCAAGTGATTCCAGCGCGAGTCTGGCCACCTCCTGCTGAACCTGGGGATCGTTGCGCATCTCTGGTGGCAATCGCGCCAGCAGTTGGCCGGGCAGATCCCTCAAGGCATCAACCAGTTCGTTCCATCCCTCGATTTCTTTCATGGCAGTGTTTTCCCCGGCGTTCAAATTCGATGACGTGATGAGTAAAAGCGTTACGGCGACTGCAAAAAGGTACTTGAGCAACTGGTCGATACCGGAGGTCAGTGTCATGCCACCTCCGCCTGGACCCTGCCTGGTGACAATATCATATTTTCCTCGAGCATCGTTCTGGCAATACCGAGCATGGTCGCAAGATCGGCCTGCGCTGATGGTATTGCCCGGCGAACGCCCGCGAAGCCGTGGATCGCGCCGGGAACTTCGATATAACTGGTTGGCCAGCAGCGGCGACGGATCAGCTGCCGCCCAGTTGCCGCCAGCGCTCGGGTGTCATCCACGTATACTCCAGATAGTGGCCGAGAAAGTCACGCGCATCCAGGTAGACATACTTCAACTGGTCACTGCCACCCTCCAGTACCACCGGATAACCCATCTCTTCAACGCGGCCGCGGAAGTCATCCCAGTCGTCCACGCGTGCGCATACATGGTGGAACTTGAGGCTGTCATCGGCCGGCAGGTCGTCCTTGTAGACATCCACGTGCCCGGATACTGGCTGAATAAGCTCATACTGCAGGTTGTTGACCCAGATAAAGGCCAGCTTGTTGGTTGCTTTTCCCTCGCCCCGGGGAGTGAATACGTCAACCTCTACTTCGAAGCTCCTGACATTCTCGGCACCGCATCGGTCGCGGAATAATTGCAGGGCCTTTTCAATATTCCGGGTGATATAGGCGTTCTGGAAGTGGTGTCCTTCAAGCATACTGGTCTTGCCTCACTGGGTAGTCGTTTCCGGGGACCGGTCCCCTGCGCATTGCCGTTTCCGGCGACGATTGCCGATTCGCATGGAGGCGGCCCCGAGTCAGCCGAGCAGCTCGGTGACAGTACGGTTCGTTTCCATCGACATTGTCCCCCATTTCTCCACCTGCAGCCCCATTGCCTGCTGGATAGTCAGGCCGAGCCTGGAAATCGGGTCGGCGTTGCCCGCCATGTGATAGCCGGTGCGAATGCGGCCGCTGGCGCCCGCGACCATGACCGGGATTCCCTCCACCGCGTGGGCCTTGGCTATCGAGCAATCCGAGTGCGCCAGCACCAGGCAATTATCAAGCAGGGTACCGTCCCCCTCGGGAATGCTGGCCAGTTCGTCGAGGAACTCGCGCCACGCGATCATGCTCTGTTGCGCGAACCAGGCGACCTCCCGCTGGTGGCCCAGTGCCGGGTCGACAGGTTCTTCATGTGTCAGGGTGTGATGCGTAGTGGTGGTACCCCTGCGCCGCAAATTCGAGGTGGTATCCGATAACAGCACATTGAATACCCGGGTCTGGTTGCACTGCAATGCCCTGGCGAGTAAGCCCGCCATGAGTTTGTGAATCACCATCACGTTTTCCATTTCAGAATCCAGGGTAACTTGCGGCGGCGCGTCGGGCATCACGAAGTCCTGCACCGGGGCAGGCGGTTGCAGCTGCAGTGCGAGTTGTTGTTCGAGTTGCCGGATCGATGTGAAGTACTCGTCCAGGCGATGGCGATCCTCAGCGCCCACGGTGGCCATCAGGCGTTTTCTCTCTTCCTGGACCGCCGAAAGTACGCTGTGATGCACCATGTACTGCGGATCCGGGTGGAATTCCATCGAGTTGGGATCCTGGAAGCCATCGCCGAAGATTCGCTGGTAAAGGGCCAGCGGTGACACTTCACTGGGGTTGGGGGACCCCGCGGTGCGATAGGAGTACGAGCGCTGGATGCCGGAGGTGCTTACCTCTATCGACCGGAACCGCGTACCGGTGCCGATGGCGTCCCCGATGAGCACATCCAGCGTCGGCGCCTTGACGTTCTCATCCGGGACGGGGATGCCGCTCCTGAGGCCCAGGCAGCCAGTGATATGGGGTTTGTTGGCGACGCCGTCGAGTTTGACGTCGAATCCGCTGAAAATGGCCAGCTGCCCGCGATAGGGCTCCAGCGGCGCAAGGTGGGGTGGCATCACGTAATCCCTGCCGGTGGTTGTGGGTATCCACAGCTCGGGGATATGGCCGCAGCCCCAGATCCAGGTGCCGAAGCGCAGGGGCAGCCGTTGGCCGGTGGCGGCAAACGCCCTGCCATTTTCGTTGAGGAAGCAATTCAGCAGGGGCAGGGCGACCCCCACAGCGGCTCCGCGCATCGCACCCCGTAAAAACGTGCGGCGGGGCATCTTACTCATATGTGTCTCCTTCCGCCGGCTGTATGCCAGCGTGCTGGTAACTGTCGTCGGGGCTGGCGGGTGGCGAGATGGCGTAGAAGTTCCTGCTCAGGGCAATCGTGCGCATCAGCTGGGGTACCCGGTAACGATCGACGGCAAAGGCGTTCGTCAGGTAATCCATGTACGATCGTTCGTCCCAGACTGTATCGCGTCCAACTGCGAAGCGGTACATTTTTTCCACCAGGCAGCGCGGTGTTTCCGGATGGTCATGCAGCGCCTGTGCGAGTCCCCTGGCGGTGTTGAAGTCGACCCCGTCCAGGGAGCCGCTGGGGTCGATCACAGCCGCGTTCTCGCGAGTGCGGAAGGTACCCAAGCCGTCAAAATTCTCGAGTGTCAGCCCCAGCGGGTCCATGATGCGATGGCAGCCGGCGCAGGAGGGTTCAGTCCTGTGGGCCTCCAGCCGGTCCCTTGCGGTCGGCATATTGGTGCTCGAGGGGTTCTGTACCACGCTGAAGTTTACGTTGGGTGGCGGCGGCGGCACCTCCTGGCACAGGAATACCTCGCGAATTGCCTTGCCCCGAAGGGTGGGCGAGGAGCGCCCGGGGTGTGAATGCAGGGCCAGGAACGCGATATTTGTCTGGATGCCGGCGTACTCGCTGTCCTGGGCGAAGCGGGCCTTCTCCCAGCCGTGACGGGTTGCAACGGGTACGCGGTAGACGATACCGAGCGCGCGGGTGA
>JAOUDU010000139.1 GCA_029859085.1 Gammaproteobacteria bacterium
CTGCGACGCGCCAGCCGACCGTGCCCGACTTCGCGCCGGCCGGTGAAACCGACACGGCCCGCTTCACCTACCGAGTAGGGAGGAAAGTTGTAGTGCAGCATGAACGGGTCGCGGCGTTCGCCCTCGAGCGCGTCGATTATCTGCGCATCGCGGGTCGAGCCAAGGGTTACGGCGCCAATGGCCTGGGTCTCGCCACGGGTAAACAGGGCCGAGCCGTGCACTTTCGCCAGCAGATCGACCTCGCAGGCGATAGGGCGCACGGTGCGATTGTCGCGACCGTCGATACGGGCTTCGCCCGCGAGGATGCGCTTGCGTACCAGGCTTTTCTCGACGCTCTTGAAAACATCTTTCACCTCGTCCGCCGAGGGGCCGCCCTCGACGGCCAGCGCCGCGACGCAGGCGCTGCGGATTGCACTGACGCGCTCGTAGCGTTCAGCCTTATCGGTAATGCGGTAGGCCTCACCCAGCTGGGCTTTGGCCTGGCCTTCGACCGCCTCCAGCAGATCCTGGCTTACGGCTGTGGCCTCCCACTCCCAGCGGGGTTTGCCGGCCTCGGCAACCAGTTCATTGATCGCCTGGATGACCACCTGCATTTCCTGGTGGGCGAACAACACAGCGCCCAGCATCTGGTCTTCGGTGAGTTCCTTGGCCTCGGACTCCACCATCAGCACCGCGTCCTTGGTACCGGCAACCACCATGTCGAGCTTGCTCTCGGCCAGTTGCGGGTAGGTGGGGTTCAGCAGGTAGCCGTGCTCCTCGGTAAAGCCCACCCGGGCGCCGGCAATCGGGCCCTTGAAGGGGCAGCCGGAAATTGCGAGCGCAGCGGAGGTACCGATCATCGCGGGGATATCCGGATCGATGTGCTTGTCCGCGGACATCACGGTGCAGATGACCTGCACTTCGTTCATAAAGCCCTTCGGGAACAGCGGGCGGATGGGACGGTCGATCAGGCGTGAAGTGAGGGTTTCCTTTTCGCTGGGACGCCCTTCACGCTTGAAGAATCCGCCGGGGATTTTGCCCACTGCGTAGGTTTTCTCGGTGTAATGGACGGCCAGCGGGAAGAAGTCCCGGCCCTCGCGGGCAGTTTTTTCAGCCACGACAGTACACAGCACCGAGGTATTTTCGACCGTGACAAGGACTGCCCCGGAAGCCTGCCGCGCGATGCGGCCGGTTTCCAGGGTGACTGTCTGGCCACCGTACTGGAATGTTTTAGTTACTGGATTCACGATTATTCTCCAATTCTTTGTATGAACACCGGGGTGCTGGTAAATGGCACCATGGCCCCGGTATCGGGTACAGCTTATCGACGCAGACCCAGTCGCTTGATCAGGGTGGCATAACGCGCCATGTCCTTGCGCTTGAGGTAATCCAGCAATTTCCGGCGCTGGTTTACCATGCGAATGAGTCCGCGGCGGGAGTGGTGGTCATGCTTGTGCGACTGGAAGTGCCCCTGCAACTGCTCAATATTCGCGGTCAGCAGTGCTACCTGTACTTCCGGGGAACCGGTATCGCCTTCACCTACCTGATAATCCTTTACTATCTCTGCCTTGCGTTCAGCGTTTAAAGCCATGTTGATTTCCTCTTGTTGAATCTGCCCTGGGTAGCAGTTCTACCCTTCCTTAAACAAAGAGCCTGTCCGTGCAGATTTACAGACAGGTTCGCGTCACCCTGCGGTGACTATCAGTCGACGCGGCGCCACGCGCCCATCGTCCAATATTTCTCCAATCCCCAGAAACTCTCCGGTTTCCAGGGCGACGCGCACCATACCATCACAGGGCGCGTTTGGCACCAGCACAGGCTGTCCCTGGCGCATATAGAAACCGCCGGAGGCACTCAGCCGCACCAGCGGCAGGCCCTCGAGGGCCGCGTCGGCCGGCAGCAGCAGCGCATCCAGCGCCGCGACTCGACCATCGGCATGCAATGCCTCCAGCGCAGCCATGGTGACACTGTCCCCGATGCCGAAGGCTCCGGCCCTGGTGCGGCGCAACCGCGTCACATGGGCACCGCAGCCCAGCATCCTGCCCAGGTCCTCGGCAATGGAACGCACGTAGGTCCCCTTGCTGCATTCGAGGTAGATATCCACCTCGGGCCGGCTGCCGCCACGGAAGGCGCGTAACTCGAGTTGTTTTATGACAACCCTGCGGGCCTTGCGTTCAACTTCCTCTCCCCGGCGCGCCAGTTTGTACAGCGGCTGGCCCTGGTGCTTGAGTGCCGAATACATCGAGGGGACCTGCTCTATCTCCCCCCGGAACGCCTCCAGCGCCGCCGCCACGTCCGCCTCGCTTATCCCGGAGGCGTCGAGCGTCTCCAGGACCTGGCCCTCGGCATCACCGGTGTCGGTCGCGATACCCAGCACAAAAGTGCTCTCATAGGCCTTGTCCGCGTCCAGCAGATACTGCGAAAACTTCGTCGCCTCGCCAAAACACAGCGGCAATACTCCTGTGGCCAGGGGATCGAGGCTGCCGGTGTGCCCCGCCTTGGCCGCGCCGTACAGGCGCTTCACCATCTGCAGGGCGCGGTTCGAACTCACCCCCGCGGGCTTGTCCAACACCAGGATGCCATCGAGCGGGCGGCCGCGGCGCTGCCTTGCCACCGCCTACCGCTCCTCTCCGGGTTCCTCGTCACGCAGGCCCAGGTGCCTGTCCGCGTCGGCTGCCCGCCGGATCAGGTCCTCCAGGTGGCGACCGCGCCCCACACTGGTGTCAAAATAAAAGCGCAGCTGGGGCACGCTGCGCATACTGCTGTCCCGGGACAACATG
Organism: Gammaproteobacteria bacterium; assembly: GCA_029859085.1. Classification (GTDB taxonomy): domain Bacteria; phylum Pseudomonadota; class Gammaproteobacteria; order Pseudomonadales; family Halieaceae; genus JARRPM01. The sequence continues at coordinate 2,760 of JAOUDU010000139.1, forward strand.
GAGCGCAGGAAGCCCGCCGCCTTGTTCAGGGCCTCGATCGAGTCACTGGCGTCCTCGTCGGATTCACAGCCGAGCACCGTCAGGTAAATCTTGGCATGGCCCAGGTCCCGGCTGACATTTACGCCGGTGATACTGACCATGCCCACCCGCGGATCCCGCACTTCCTGCTGGATCAGCGCAGCCAGTTCGCGCTGGAGGTAATCCGCGACGCGCTGGGTACGGCTGTATTCCTTTGCCATCTCAGGGCCTGCTCCGGGATCTCGCCGCTTACAGGGAGCGGGCGATTTCCTTGACTTCGAAAACCTCGATCAGGTCGCCCACCCTGACATCGGTATAGTTCTTCACGCCGATGCCGCACTCCATACCATTGCGAACCTCGCTGGCGTCATCCTTGAAGCGGCGCAGGGATTCCAGTTCGCCCTCATAAATCACCACGTTGTCACGCAGCACGCGGATGGGCTTGGCGCGATACACGGTACCCTCGATCACCATACAGCCGGCGACCTGGCCATACTTGGGTGAGCCGAACACGTCGCGAACCTCGGCGATACCGACGATCTCCTCGCGCCGCTCGGGCGCCAGCATGCCGGTCAGGGCATCTTTCACATCATCCAGCAGGTTGTAGATGACATTGTAGTAACGCAGGTCCACACCTTCGCTTTCAACCAGCTTGCGGGCCGCACCGTCGGCGCGGACGTTGAAGCCGAAAATAACGGCCCTCGATGTCACCGCCAGGTTGACATCGGTTTCGGTGATGCCGCCGACGCCTCCCACCACTATGTTGACCTGCACCTCGTCGTTACCCAAATCCATCAGGGCCGCCTGGATAGCTTCCAGCGATCCGCGAACATCGGCCTTGAGCACGATATTGAGCGTCTTCCGCTCGCCGGCGGTCATGCTTTCGAACATATTGTCCAGTTTGGACGCCTGCTGGCGCTGCAGTTTGGTGTCGCGGGTCTTGGTGTGACGGAACTCGGCGATTTCCCGCGCGCGTTTCTCGCTTTCGACCACGGCAAATTGCTCGCCTGCATCCGGGGTACCGTTCAGGCCCAGTATTTCCACCGGTATGCTGGGCCCGGCCTCATCGATCGGCTGGCCATTCTCGTCCAGCATCGCACGCACCCGGCCGAACTGCCGGCCGGCCAGGACAACGTCGCCACGGCGCAGTGTGCCGCTCTGGACCAGCAGCGATGCCACCGGGCCGCGGCCCTTGTCCAGGCGCGATTCGATGACGATACCCTGGGCCGGGACATCCCGGGCGGCGGTCAGTTCCAGCACTTCGGCCTGCAGCAATATCGCGTCCAGCAGTTCATCGATGCCCTCGCCGGTGTGGGCGGAGACCGGGATGAACTGGGTATCACCGCCCCAAGCCTCGGGAATAACTTCCTGCGCAGACAATTCGTTTTTCACCCGCTCCGGGTCCGCGCCTTCCTTATCCATCTTGTTGATTGCCACAATCAACGGCACGCCGGCCGCCTTGGCGTGCTGCACGGCTTCGATGGTCTGGGGCATGACGCCGTCATCCGCCGCCACCACGAGGATAACGATGTCGGTGCTCTTGGCGCCGCGCGCCCGCATGGCGGTAAAAGCCGCGTGGCCGGGGGTGTCCAGGAAGGAGATCATGCCGCGGTCGGTTTCAACGTGATAGGCGCCGATATGCTGGGTTATGCCACCGGCCTCGCCCGACGCGACGCGACTCTTGCGGATATAGTCCAGCAGTGAGGTTTTGCCGTGGTCGACATGACCCATCACAGTCACAACCGGAGCCCTGGGCAGCCGGGTGCCCTCCTGCTGCGACAGGGTTTCCTCGAGTTTCTCCTCGAGCACGTCAGAACTTACCAGCTTCGGTATATGCCCGAGTTCTTCAACCACCAGGACCGCAGTGTCCTGGTCAATCATCTGGTTGATATTGGCCATCACGCCGAGCTTCATCAATTCCTTGATGACCTCACCTGCCTTGACCGACATCTGCTGCGCCAGTGAACCGACGGAAATCATATCCGCCAGCTGTACTTCGTGAGCTTTTTTCTCGGTGGGCATTTCGAATCCGTGTTTGGAGTGCTCGGCGTGAGCCGCCTTGATTTTCTTGCGGCCGCCGCGGCGACGGGCAAGGCCCGACTCCGCCGCTTCGAGATCCGACAGGGACAGGTTGTGAGCGCGTTTCTTGCCGCGAGCCAGCGGCGTGGTGCGATCCAGTTTGCCGCGCTGCTTGCGCTTGAGCTCGTCTTCCTGGGCAGCGGTGCGGGTCTCATGCAGGCGCTTGGGTCGCTTGACACCCTCTTTGGCGCCCTCCGCGGGCCTGACCTGGCTCTCTTCCTTGCGGCGGTCTTCCTCGTCCTTGCGTGCCTTCAGCGCGGCCTGTCGGGCAGCGGCCTCCTCGGCCTCTTTCAGCTTGCGCCTCTCGGCGGCGCGCTGGCGCAGTATTTCCGGATCGACACTGGACAGGTCTTCCTCAACGAACTCCTGCTCATCCAGGGTCTCGACTACCGCAGGCTCCTGCTCCACCACGGGCTGCTCGGCGACCTCGACCTGGGGTGCGGCACCCGCTTCGGCGGTGACATCCAGGTCCTCCTGTGCCTGCAACTCCTCCTGTTCTGGAATCTCGCCGGCCACCTCGCTCGGGGCACGCTTGACGTAGGTGCGCTTCTTGCGCACTTCGACATTGACCGTTTTCCTGCCCTGGGAGCTGGAGGTGCGCAGTGTGCTGATGGTCTTGCGCTTCAGGGTGATGCGCCGGGGCGCAGCCTCGGACTCGCCGTGGCTGCGTTTCAAAAAGGCCAGCAGTGTCTGCTTGTCCTCGTCGGACACAGCTTCCCCCGCGCCGGAGTGTGGCAGTCCCGCTTCTTTCATCTGCATCAACAGACGATCAACGGACGCGCCCACTACCTCTGCGAGTTGCTGTACTGTCACCTGCGCCATTCAGTATTCTCCTTGGTACCCTGTCTATATGCCTTCAAGCTTGTAGTGCCGGCGTACTATTCTGCCTCGGCAAACCAGGGTGCTCTTGCGGTCATAATCAATTCGCCCGCACGTTCTTCAGTCATGTCAGGAATATCCATGAGGTCGTCAACCCCCTGCTCCGCGAGGTCTTCCATGGTGACGATCTCACGGCTGGCAAGAATGTAAGCCAGGTGGCGATCCATGCCTTCCATCGCCAGCAGGTCTTCCGCCGGCTCCTGCGCACCGAGCTGTTCCTCGGATGCAATCGCCTGGGTGAGCAGCGCATCCTTGGCACGCGCGCGCAGCTCGCCGGCGATCTCGGCATCGAAGCCATCGATAGCGGTCATTTCCTCGAGTGGCACGTAAGCCACCTCTTCCAGCGTGGTGAAACCTTCTTCCACCAGTATCTCCGCCACTTCCTCGTCGATATCAAGCTGCTCGACGAACAGCTGGATTACCTGCCCCGCCTCCGCTTCATGCTTGTCGGCTGCTTCCTCGAGGCTCATCACATTGATGGTCCAGCCGGTCAGCTCGCTGGCGAGACGGACATTCTGGCCGGAACGGCCGATGGCCTGCGCCAGGTTATCTGCCGACACGGCCACGTCCATGGTTCCGCTGTCCTCGTCGACCACGATGGACTCCACCTCCGCCGGCGACATGGCATTGATCACCAGTTGCGCGGGGTTGTCATCCCACAGCACGATGTCCACGCGCTCGTTATCCAGCTCGTTCGACACGGCCTGTACCCGCGAGCCGCGCATGCCGACACAGGCACCGACGGGATCGATTCGCTGGTCGTTGGTTTTCACGGCGATTTTTGCCCGCGAGCCAGGGTCCCGCGCAGCGGCGCGGATCTGGATAACCTCCTCGGCTATCTCCGGAACCTCGATCTTGAACAACTCGATCAGCATTTCCGGGCAGGAGCGGCTCAGGATCAACTGTGGCCCGCGGCCCTCTTCACTGATTTCCTTGAGGATTGCGCGCACCCGGTCGTTGACCCGGAAAGTTTCGCGGCCTACCAGCTGGTCCCGCGGCAGCAGCCCTTCGGCGTTATTCCCGAGGTCGACGATCACGTTGTCGCGGGTGACCTTTTTCACCGTGCCGGCCACCAGCTGGCCGACCTTGCTCATATACTGCTCAACCACCTGGGCGCGCTCGGCATCGCGCACGCGCTGCACGATCACCTGCTTGGCGGTCTGGGCGGCAATCCGGCCGAAACCGACGTTTTCAACCGGTTCCTCGTGAATGTCCCCGGGCTTGAGCGCGGGATCCATCTCGATGGCTTCCTCGGTGGTCAGCTGGGTGCCGAGCAGGGCCATTTCGTCA
>JAOUDU010000141.1 GCA_029859085.1 Gammaproteobacteria bacterium
GGACTTCCGCCGCGGCGCTGCTCCAGAACCCGCGGGCATAGGACTCCACCGCGGCCATATCCATCTGTTCCAGCTCGGCGATCAGCGCGTCCTCGCCCCACTCGCCGTACAACAGCGCCTCGCGCAGGTCGTTCATGGCCTGGTTGGCGGGGGGAGCCGCCACGCTGTTCTGCAGCGCGCGGATCATGTCCTTGCGGATATTGTCAAAGCGCTGCGGGTCGAATGCCGGGTTGGCAATGACGCCCAGCAATTTTTTCAACAGCACCGGTTGCTTGTCGTTGTAGCCGGTAACGCGCAGGCTGATGCCCTGGGCATGCTTGTATACGTCGAAATTCAGGCCCGCGAGCGACGCGGGATAGGCGAACTCGTTGACGTCATCCTTCAACACCGCGGTATAAAGCAACGCAGATGCCGTCTGCCGGGCGGTCTGCCCGACCTCCGGGGAACGGAAATTGATATAAGTGGCACCCTTGGGCACGCGGAATTCATCATCCTGCCCAAACCAGAATTTCTGCCGATCCAGTTCCAGCACCACCTTCGGCAACGCGGGGAGATCAGCGACCGGGGGTACCAGCGAGACATCCTCGGCGATGAATTCATTGGGCTGCGGCAGGTGCAGGGGCCCGTGGGCCACCGGGTCCTGCCAGGCGGCCACCTCCTCGCCGGAGAGCGTCCTGTGCGAATACGGTACCTGGTAGAAGGGTGTCACCTGGTCCACTGCCACGCTCTTGTCGCTCAGCGTAACCAGTACATTACCGGCGGTAATCTTCTGCAACAGGCCGTTGATCATGACCTCGTCATAGCGGTCCATGATGTAGGGCCCGCGCAGTATGTCCACCGGGGCATAGTCCTGCATGCCCGAGGCGGTGCCACTGACATAGTTGATCGGCTCGCCCTGTTGCTTGAAGCGGAAACCGAGGTCTGCCAGGCGCGACTGCTCGTCGTAAAGCCACTCGCGGGCACCCTGTTCCCGCAGCATCGCGGTGTAAGCGAAAAACAGTTGCAGTACCCGCTGGTAGTCGGCCACGCCCTTTTCGGTCAGGGAGATACTCACATTGAACAGCTCGCCACCGGGCCAGCCCAGGCCGGTGCCGGCGGACAGACCCTCGGCCAGCCCCTCCGCCTTGAGCCGGGACAACAGGCTGCCCTCCCCCTCGTGCCCTATCAGGTTGCCCAGGTAGGACACCGGCTTGACGTGGTAGGCGGCGCGGTAATCGGGGATGGGGAAAGCCAGGTCAAGCTGGCGCAGGGTGGCCTGGGGCTGGACCTGCACCAGCATCGGCAGGGTGCCCGGGGCAAACAATGGCTCGGAAATCACCTCCCGCTCGTGGTCAGTATTGGGCACCGCGCTGAACAGCGGCGCCACCATGGACTGCAGCTGGTCGAGCGGCTCAGCCCCCAGCACCACCAGGCGCATGATGTTGGCGGAATAGTGCGACTTGTAGAAGCGGATAAGTTCGTCGCGAATCGCGGAGTCCGGCCGGTCACCCAGCGTCTCCAGCGTACCCACCGAAAACTGGCTGTAGGGGTGAGCGGGATTCATCACCGCCTGCAGCACATCCAGGCCGCGGCGCGAATCGCTCTTCAAACCCATCTGGAACTCGGCTTCCACCGCGTTTTTTTCCCTGTCCACATAGGCCGCGTCGAATTTCGGGGCGATGAAAAACTGGGCGAAGCGATCGAGGGCCTCGGGCAGGTAGGCGGCGTTCACGTCGAAGAAATAGTTGGTGTTCTCAAAACTGGTATAGGCGTTGCGGGTGCCACCGTGCTCGGTGATGTACTCCTCGTACTCCGCCGGGTCGGGGTACTTGTCGGTACCCAGGAACAGCATATGCTCCAGGAAATGCGCGAGCCCGCCGCGGCCCGGGGGATTGTCGCCGCTGCCCACGGCGATATCCAGCGATGCCGCCGCCTTGGCGGTAGCAGGGTCGGAGATAAGCAGTACCTCCATGTCATTGGGCAGCGTCAGCAGCCGGTACTGGTAATCGTCGTTGGGGCTCTTGACCGGCTGTTCCCCGATGAGGGGTACCGTGGCACAGGCCGCGAACAATAAGGCAATGAGCAGGGCTGGCAGGGGGGTCAGCCCCAGCCGCTTGAAAATGGCGGGCATTGATTACTCCATTACAGATTGAGTTTGCTGTTCGGCCGTCTCGGTTACCGCGGTCGGCCAGGCGTCGATGATGGCCTTGATCATCGTCGCCAGCGGGATGGCGAAAAATACCCCCCAGACCCCCCAGATACCCCCGAAAAAGAGCACCGCCAGGATAATCGCGACAGGGTGCAGGTTGACCGCCTCGGAAAACAGCAGGGGAACCAGCACATTGCCGTCCAGTACCTGGATTATCAGGTAGACCGCGCACAGCGTATAAAATTCACTGCTCATGCCCCACTGGAAGAAACCGACCATCACCACGGGGAGGGTCACCAGGGCAGCACCTATATAGGGGATGATCACCGACAAGCCCACCGCGAGGCCGAGCAGGGCAGCGTAGTTGAGGCCGAGCCAGGTGAAAGCCACATAGCTGACCGCACCCACGATAATGATCTCCAGTACCTTGCCGCGGGCGTAGTTGGCAAACTGCAGGTTCATCTCGTTCCAGATACTTCGCAGCAGCGGTCGCTCCCGCGGCAGGAACCCCCCGGCCCAGTCGAGCAGTTTCTGCTTGTCTTTCAGGAAGAAGAACACCAGCATGGGAATCAGGATCATGTATACCAATACCGTCAGGATGCCGGGGATGGAAGCCACCGACCGGGTCAGCACCGCCTGGCCCAGCGCGGCGATCTCGGCCTTGGCCAGGATCACGAGTTCATTGATCTGCGTCGCCGATACCAGTTCCGGATAGCGCTCGGGCAGGATCCCGACCAGCTGCCGCCCCTGCTCCAGCATACGCGGCATTTCGCCCGCAAGACTCGCCATCTGGCGCCAGACCAGCGGCAACAAGCCCAGGGTCACCGCAAAAAAGGCCCCGACGAATACCACGTAGGCCACCGATACCCCGAACCACTGGGGCAGGCCCTGGCGCTGCAGCTGGGTGGATATCCCCTGCATCAGGAAGGCGAGCACCAGGGCCGCCAGAACCGGGGCGAGGATATCCCCGATTGTCATCAGCAGGACAACACCGATGGTCAGCAGCACCAGCAGCAGGACCGACTCCTCCTCGAACAGGTACCGCTTGTACCACTTGTTAAAAATATCCAGCATGGTGCCTTCCCCTCGGGGGTGTTCAGCTTTTCTGTATGAGATACCGGTAGACGCCGTCGACCTCGTCACTGGCGAGCAATATATGGCCCGATTGTTCCGCAAACACCCTGAAATCCCGCACCGAACCCTGATCGGTCGACAGCACCTGCAGGCGCTGGCCCACCTCCATGGCGTTCAACGCCCGCTTGGCCTTCAGCAGCGGCATCGGGCAAACCAGGCCCCTGGCATCGAGTTCTAGCGGCTTTTCATCAGTCATCGGTCTTTCACAGGGTAAGAGCCCGGTCAAACGGCGGCACAGTATAGCCATACCGGCGCGCGGAATGAACTTTTGCCCGCAGAGACGCTCGAAATATCGATTGCAAACCGATTGCCCCCTGCCCGCTCCCCTGAAGTACAATGCAATCCTTCTGTTCTGGCCTTTGATGTGGTGACGCTCTCCTGTGTTTGATTCCCCGGGAATGAAGGTTCCGACCGGCAGGCCCTGGCTGGCCCTGTTGCTGTCGGCGCTGCTGGTGATCGGCCACCCGGCCCCTGCCCAGGACCTGAACCTGCCGAATCTCGGCGAGTCGTCGACCAGCCTGTTTTCGGCGGAGTTCGAACACCAGCTGGGCCGGGCCTGGTTGCGTGTTTTCCGCAGCCAGGTGCGCACGGTGGATGATCCCCTGCTGCATGACTACCTCGAGCACCTTGTATATGAACTGGTTTCCAACAGCAAACTGGAGGACCGGCGGGTAGAGGTCGTCATCATCGACAGCCACGATATCAACGCCTTTGCAGTGCCTGGCGGAATCATCGGGGTCAATAACGGCCTGCTGCTGTATGCCCAGACCGAGGACGAGGTGGCCACCGTGTTGAGCCATGAAATCGCCCACCTCAGCCAGCGCCACTTCTCCCGCGGCGTAGAATTCCAGCAGAAAAACCAGCCGCTGACCCTGGCGGCCATGATTGCCAGCTTTGTCCTGCTGGCCACGGCCGGGGCGGACGCAGGTATGGCGGCCATGTCTGCCACCCAGGCCGCGGCCCAGAGCTCGGCCCTGCGTTACAGCCGCACCAACGAACAGGAGGCTGACAGGGTGGGAATGCAGACACTGGCCGACGCCGGTTTCGACCCCCACGCCGCGCCGACCATGTTCGAGCGCATGATGCAGGCGTCCCGTTACTCCAGCAGCGAGCGTGTCCCGGAATACCTGCGCAGCCACCCGCTGACGGAAAACCGGATAGCCGATACCCGCAACCGGGCCAGGCAATACCCCGAAAAGGAGCCCTCGGTATCCCTTGACTACCAGTTGATGCGCGCGCGGGTGGCCAACCAGCTGGCCACCTCACCCGAAGAGGCCATGGAAAAGTTCCGGGGTGAACTGGCCGGCACGCCCCGCTCCGCCGAAGCGGCAACCTACGGCCTGGTACTCGCCCTCACCGCAGCGGGAAAGGCCGATGAGGCCAGGCTGGACCTGGACGGAATCTGGTCCAAAAACCCGGATCGTATCGAATATGTAATAGCCGACGCCAGGATCGATATGGCGCGCGCTGAGCCGGGAAAAGCCGCGGCAAAACTGGCCGCCCGGTTAAAGCTCACCCCCGGCAATTTCCCACTCACGATGACCTACGCCGAGGCCCTGATGGCGGATGGGAAGCCCCACCTGGCGGAGCCGGTGCTGCTGGCCCAGAGCAAGCTCAACCCCAACGATCCCGGCCTGTGGTACCTGCTGGCTGAAATACAGGGCCTGGCGGGGAACATCGTCGGGCTGCACCAGTCACGGGCGGAGTATTTTATCCTTAACGGCAACCTGGACCAGGCGGAAAAACAGCTGGGCTACGCCCTGAAACTGAGCCACGGCGACTTCCTGAGCAGCGCGAAAATCACCCAGCGGCTGGCGGATATTGCCCAGATGCGGGCACAGATGGACGAATGAGGCGCGGCTGCAGGTATCAGGCGTTGCCCTTTACCCCCAGGTGCCGGCTGGCCGCGAAATCGAGCATTCTGCGCAGGGGCACCATGGCCCGCGAACCCACCGCGGGATCGACGAAAATTTCGTTGTCATCGCGCTCAAACACCGCGGCAAGGGCTTCCAGGTCGTTCATCGCCATCCACGGGCAATTGGCACAGCTGCGACAGGCGGCACCGTTACCGGCGGTGGGGGCGATGATGAACTCCTTGTCGGGCGCCTGTTGCTGCAGCTTGTAAAAGATGCCCTGGTCGGTGGCGACAATGAAGCGGCGGTTGTCCATCTCCACGGCGGCGCGAATGATCTGGGTGGTCGAACCCACCCGGTCAGCCAGCTCCAGTACGGCGGCGGGCGATTCGGGATGTACCAGGACAGCGGCGTCGGGGTAGACCCGCTTCAGGTCGGCGATACCCCTGGCCTTGAACTCCTCGTGCACGATGCAGGCGCCATCCCACATCAGGATGTCGGCCCCGGTTTCCCGGCGCACATAATCACCCAGGTGGCGATCCGGCGCCCAGATAATCTTCTCTCCCCGCTCCGCCAGGTGCTCCGCCACCGCCAGCGCGATGCTCGAAGTCACCACCCAGTCCGCCCGCGCCTTCACCGCCGCGGAGGTGTTGGCGTAAACCACCACCTGGCGGTCCGGGTGCTGGTCACAGAAGGCTGAAAATTCCTCTATCGGGCAACCCAGGTCCAGGGAGCAGGTGGCCTCCAGGGTAGGCATCAGCACCCGCTTGTGAGGGGTGAGGATCTTGGCGGTCTCCCCCATGAATTTGACACCGGCAACCACCAGGGTCCCGGCGGGGTGGTCGTGGCCAAAGCGGGCCATTTCCAGCGAGTCGGAGACGCAGCCACCGGTTTCTTCCGCCAGCGCCTGGATTGCAGGGGCGGTGTAGTAATGGGCGACAATCACCGCATTTTCCCGCACCAGCGCGGCCTTTACCCGCTCCCGCAGGCTCTCCTCCTGCGCCGGGCTCAAACGTTTTTGCGCCTCGTGGTCCAGGTGGTACTGCACCTGCTGGCGGATTATTTCCAGTTTGTCGGAAGCTATGCTCATAGGCGTCGGCAGGGGATGCGGCAGAGAGGGAGGGAAGTCTACCACAGAACCGAAAACCGGCAATTTCGCCCGGCGCCAAATCCGGGGGTGGTAATTTTCAATAAACATTTACTAGAATATCTCTGAAATATTCCGTATAACCTCATGTTATATAAAGAATAAAGTGATACCAAAAAGCTCAGGGCGGAAATTGAACCACCGCGAGCAGACCGGTAGAGCTTCCGGGTGACCAGCCAGGGCGATTGAGTGGATCTGCACACGATACTGATTATCTCCGAGCACAAGACGGATCACCTGATCCTGTCCGCATGCCTGGAGCGCGCCGCGCCCGCACGGTTCAGGCTCGCCTCCCCCAACCTGATGCGGCGCCCGCTCGAGGCGCTGCTGGACCCGGCTATCGACGCTGTGATCATGGCCAGCGGTCCGGAGACGGAATACCTGCTGCGGCTCGCCCAGAAGAACAACGCGAGCGCTCCCATCATCCTGCTGCTCGATGAGGTCTCGGAAAAAATCAGTGCGCAGCTGCGGGAATACGGCGCCCAGGATTATCTCGTGCGGGGGCAATTACAGGACCAGCTGGTGCACCGCATCCTCGATTACAGCATCCAGCTTAAAGATGCCCGCGACCAGATCCGGCAACTGTCCAACCGGGACACACTGACCGGCGCACTCAACAGGGCCGGGTTCCGGGCGCACCTCGAACGAGCCATGCACCGCTCGGAACGCTACGGTTTCAACACCGCCCTGCTCTACATCAACGTGGACCAGTTCGCCAATATCAATG
>JAOUDU010000142.1 GCA_029859085.1 Gammaproteobacteria bacterium
TTCACCCGGCCTGGCCTTGGCAATAGCCGGGTCGATATCCTTATGGGCTCCTGTCGGTTCGAAGTCCCAGATGGTTTCGCCCAGTTTGCTGGCACCCTGGCCGTCCATCATGCAGTGGTGCATTTTCTGCAACAGGGCGATTCGACCGTCCGCAAGTCCCTCGATAAACCACAGCTCCCACAGTGGCCTGCTGCGGTCGAGGTGCCTGCAATACAGGTGCGATACCACTTCACCGAGTGCCTTGTGGTCGCCGGGTGAGGGGATGGCGATACGCCGGATGTGGTGGTCAAAACTGAATTGCTCGTCCTCAACCCAGTAGGGGAGGTCGAGGCCGAAGGGCACCTCGTGCAGTCTCCAGTGGAACTGGGGGATGCCTGCGAGTCTCTCCTGCGTGTGGCGCCGGAAAGACTCGTAACCGATCCGGTGCCCGGCGCTGGTGTCCATCATTATAAGCCCGGCGGTGTGCTGGTAGACATTGGGCGTCTCGCCACCGACGAACATAACTTCGCGGGGTGTAAGCTGCCTGAGCGTATTCATCGCAAACCTCTTCAAAGAATTTCCTTGCCGTCGGGTACTGGCGCGCTTTGCAGGCTAGCCGCCGGCGATCCGGGCGACGAACACCAGTTCACTGTCCTCGCCAAAGGTTTCAAGCAGCGGGGTCTGGATAATGATGCCATCGATTGCCAGGGCATGTTTCGCGACTATTGCTTCGTTCATGCCGGGAAAACGCTGCAGCAATTCTGTCACCAGGTCCCGGTACTTGCCTGCGGACACTGTAATCTCTCTTATCCCATCGGTATAGCGCTGCATATCGGCGGACAGGATAACCCTGGCCACAGTCTAGTTCCCGGCCCTGCGGGTTGCTCTCACGCTGTGCCCGCTTCCGCGGCCTCGATAGCGGCCAACAACTTTGGCGGGCTCAGTGGCAAATGACACAAGCGGGTTCCGGCTGCCCGGTTTACCGCGGTCACCACCGCCGGCATGGGTGGGGCGATCGGTACTTCTCCCACTCCCCTGACGCCATAGGGATGTAACGGGTTGGGCACCTCAACGATCACCGTATCTATCATCGGAAGGTCGGATGCGACAGGGATTCGGTAGTCCAGGAACCCGGGATTATCCAGCCGGCCCTGTTCGTTGAAGATATATTCCTCGTTCAGGGCCCAGCCGATACCCTGTACCGCGCCTCCCTGCATCTGGCCCTCCACGTAGGCGGGGTGTATTGCCTTCCCGGCATCCTGCACGCAGGTGTAGCGCAGGATATCCACCTTGCCGGTTTCCCTGTCCACCTGTGCGTCGCATATATTAAGTGCAAATGACGGCGCCGCGTTGTGTGCGTTGTGTGACGCGACAGCACACAGGGGACCGCCGGTCGCGCCAGCCCTGGCGGCCAGATCGGCCAGGGTGAGCGTTTTATCTCCCCTGGTTGCCGCATCCTCCCGGTTCATGTTCTCCAGACCGGTGCCGCTCTTTGCAACTGCCATACCCCCGGTCCAGTCGACCTCTTCGATATCCAGGCTCCAGATTGCCGCAGCGCGCTTTCGCAGCTCCTTCACCAGGGTTTCTGCCGCCTTGATCACGGCGCCACCCGTGGCCAGTGTGGTGCGGCTGCCGCCGGTGACGTCGCAAAAGCCGACGGAATCGGTATCGACCACGGAGGGGCGAATGGTCTCCACCGGGATACCGAGAACTTCCGCCGCCATCAGCGCCATCGAAGCGCGCGAGCCGCCGATGTCGGGATTCCCTGTGAGTATGTTGACGCTGCCATCCTCTGACACGTTGATAGTGGCGCTGGACTGCATGCCGGCGTTTATCCAGAACGCCACGGCGACACCGCGCCCCTGGCCCGCCTTCAGTTCCGCGGTGTAGTGGGGATGCGCTTTGGCTTCCTGCAGGACTTGCTTGAGCCCGATGGCCTGGAAGGGAATGCCGATGGCCATCACGTCGCCTTCATCCACGGCGTTGAGCAGTCGGAAGTCGATAGGGTCCATGTTGAGGCGTTCTGCGATTTCGTTCACCACGCATTCGACCGCCACCACGGGTTGCGGGATGCCTGGCGCACGGTAGGCGTAGACCCGGGGCTTGTTGGTCAGCACCTCGCGCCCGAAGCTGCGCACATTCTCGCAGCGATAGCAGGCCGAATTGAACAGCACCCCGGCCATGATCGGGTGACTGGTATAGGCGCCGCAATCCATCAGGATGTCGGTCTCTATCGCGGTGATCCTGCCATCCCTGGTGACACCTATCTTGACCCGCGTTTCGGCTGCTGCGGCCGGCCCGGTTGCGCGGAACACGTCATCGCGGCTCATCACCATTTTTACCGGGCGACCCGATTTCAATGACAACACAACTGCCACCGGCTCAAGGTAAACGGTTGTCTTCCCACCGAAGCCGCCGCCGATCTCGGAGGCGGTCACCTTGAACCTGCCAATATCGATTCCGGTGACGGCGGCGGTGAGTGTGCGCACCATGAAAGCACCCTGGGTACTGCACCAGATATCCACCTTCCCATTTTCATCCGTCTGGACAACGCAGGCGTGGGGTTCGATATAGCCCTGGTGGCACATCGGCACGAAGTAGGTTCGCTCCACCACCAGGTCCGCCTCGGCAAAGCCCTTGCTGATATCGCCTGTCGAAATCTCAATCTGGGTCGGAATATTCGAAGGTGTGGTCGGCGCGGGATCGACCCCCTGGGTATATACGTCGTCATGCAGCAGGGGCGCGTCCGCGCGTGCAGCAGCGTGCATGTCCATAATGTGAGGCAGTACTTCGTACTCCACCTTGACCAGCCGGGCTGCCTCGGCAGCCAGTTCCGGGGATGTGGCCGCCACCGCCGCTACTGCCTGGCCGTGGTACAGCACCTTTTTTCGTGCCATCACCACGGGAGAAAATGTCTTCAGCGCCATTTCAACTTCGCCGCCGGGTATTTTCCGGTCGCCGGGTTCCGGCAGGTCATCGGCACTCATCGTGGCCAAGACCCCGGGCAGTTTGCAGGCTGCTGAAAAATCGATGGATTTGATTTTCGCATGTGCGTGGGGGCTGCGCACGATGTGGCCGTAAATCATACCCTGGACGTTCAGGTCGGCCCCGTACCTGGCCCTTCCGGTAACCTTGTCGGGCCCATCCGGGCGAATGGGGCGGGTCCCGACATATTTGAACTCGGTTTTGACATTCATGTTCATTAGCCTACTGCCCCCTCATCACCGCGCCGGCATCCAGGACCGCGCGGATAATCTTGTCGTAACCGGTGCAACGGCACAGGTTGCCCGCCAACCAGTAGCGTACCTCTGTCTCACTGGGATCCGGGTTCTTCTCCAGCAGTGCCCTGGACGCGATCACGATTCCCGGGGTGCAGATGCCGCACTGCAACCCGGCATGCTCCAGCAGTTTCTGCTGTATCGGGTGCAGTTTGCCTTCTTCCCCGATCCCTTCCACCGTTACGACACCCTTGCCCTCTACCTCAGCTGCGAGCACCAGGCAGGAACAAACCAGGGTGCCATCCAGCAGTACGGAACAGGCGCCGCAATCCCCGGTGTTACAACCTTCCTTGGTGCCGGTAAGATTGAGGGTGTTTCTCAGGACATCGGATAATACCTGGTGGGGTTCGCACAGGAATTCACGCGGTTCCCCGTTGACCGTGGTGCTTACATGGGTTTTGCGTTGGCTTTGCATGCTTGAGTCTCCCTATGCCTGTGCTTCAATCCGGGATTTTGCTATAGCGGCGGCCCGGCGAACCAATACGCCAACCACTTTCCTGCGATAATCGGCGGTGCCGCGCTTGTCAGTGATCGGAGAGCAGGCGGCACTGGCCGCCGCCGCTGCCGCGTGGAGGGACGCTTCATCCAGCGCGCTGCCTATCAGCGCGTCCGCTGCGGCTGTCACCAGCAGCGCAGTCGGTGCCACTGCGCCAATAGCAACCCTGGCGGCGGTGCAGATCCCCGCCTCATCCAGGCTCAGGGCCACCGCTGCGCCGGCCACCGCAATGTCCATTTCAGTGCGGGGAATGAATCGCAGGTAAGCGTCGCTGCTGCGGTGTGCGGGCAGGGGCAAATCGATTGATACCAGCAGTTCGCCGGCGGCCAGGCAATTTTTGCCGGGGCCGGTGTTGAAACTTTCGACCGCGACGCTGCGCGCCCCGGCGGGGCCGATAATATTGCACAGGGCGCGATTGGCGATCAGCGCCGGGACGCTATCGGCGGCCGGGGAGGCATTACAGAGATTGCCGCCGGCGGAGCATCTACCCTGGATCTGGCTTGAGCCGATCAGGCCCAGTGCCTCCACGAAGCCGGGAAAGAGTCTCCTTGCCTCAGCATGCTCGCCTACCAGCGCGCCGGTCACTGCAGCCCCGACGCGCAATGCGTCATCCCCTAAGGTGAGCTGCATTATCTCCGGGATGTTTTTTATATCGACAAGCAGGCCTGGTTGTTTGAGCCCCAGCCTCATCTGCACCAACAGGTCCGTACCGCCCGCCAGGATTTTCGCGTTTTCGCTGCCCAGCAGCGTTCGAGCTGCCTGGTCCAGGGAAGTCGGTGCCTCGTATCGCACTGACTGCATAGTGTTCTCCTGCATGAAAATTGATTGGTTTTTTTACGGAATCCAGCGCCTGCGACAATAGGGCGTTACTCGCTTGTACCCGCCCCGGCATGTGGCCGCCGAGGGCACAACAGGCGGGTACCAGAGGCAATTCAATTGATGACAATATAGTGACACGGATTGTCCGGTTACACTAGGCTTGCGGTAAAAAATACGCCGTGTATTCAACTGTTTTATACTGCTGACCGCGGTGTTGAAAACCCGCCAACCCAATAGCGGAAAAGCTGCACGCATATGTCTGCGATGAAACCCGAAGCACGGTATCGCGCCGGCCAGGACCTGGACTACCGGGCCCGGGCTGCAATAGCGCGCGGTCATTACTGCACGCGCCACTGGGCACAGCTCGTATGACCGTCGGTGTCATCGTCCTGGCCGCGGGGCGCGCCACCCGTTTCGGCAGCGACAAGCGCCTGGCATTGCTGCCCGGCGGTGGCCTTGTCATCGACACCACGCTCGCCAACGTGGGCAAGAGTGGCCTGCCTGTCCTTGTCTGCCTCGCGCCGGATGACCTCGGGTTGGCGCAAAGGCTGGAGCGGCAGGGGCTACCCTGCCTCCACTGCGGTCGCGCCGGCGAGGGCATGGGTGGTTCCCTGGCCGATGGTGTGCACAAAATCCCCGGCTGGAGCGGGGTGCTGGTTGCCCTGGCGGATATGCCCTGGATAAAGCCTGGCACCTACCGCAAGGTCGCATCACAGCTGCTGGCCAACCGCATCGTCGTTCCGGTTTACGAGGGCGCGCGCGGCCACCCTGTGGGGTTCGGTCGCCAGTTCTATCCCGAGCTGGGTGCACTGGGCGGTGATACCGGGGCCCGCCAACTGCTCAGGGCCCACAGCGAGTCGGTCATGGAAGTGGCGGTGACAGATCCCGCAATTCTCCGGGATGTGGATACACAGGCGGATCTGTGTTCTTCGTGACAGGGGTATACCGCGAGGCCCTGCGGTTTCCCTGTCGCTACTTCTTGAGTTTATAGGCCACGACCGAGTCTCCCACGGTGGACTGGTACATGGTGTGCCCGCCGGCGGGAATGACCACGTACTGCTCGCCGCCCGACTCGTAGGTCACGGGTACCGCGGTGCCCGCCGCCGGCAGGTCGGCCTTCCACAGGACCTCACCGGTTTGCAGGTCAAACGCCCGGAACCTGTCGTCCAGGGTATAGCCGATAAAAACCAGGCCTCCCGCGGTAACCAGCGGTCCGCCGGCGCCAGGGGTGCCGAGTGGTATTTCCCAGGGAATGGCTATCGGCAGCATTTTATCGATGCTGCCCAGCGGCACTTCCCAGAGGATTTCACCCTTGACCAGGTCCACGGCGGTCAGCGCAGCCCAGGGCGGTTCAGAGCAGGGCGCGCCCAGGGGTCCCAGCAGCGGCCCGACCTTGTAGTGGTAGGGGGAGCCGGCGATCGGGAACTTCATTTCCATCAGGCTCTCAGTTCCCTTGCGTTCGCCTGTTGCGGGACGATCCGCGGGAATCAGTGTCACCACCATTGGCACCCGGTTCGAGGGTACCACCATGACATGGCTTTTCGGGTCATACGCAGCGCCGCCCCAGTTGGGGCCGCCGCCGGCAGAGGGGGACATTATCGTGCCCTTTTCGCTCATGGGGGTATAGATCGGCCCATAGTTGAGTTCGGCGACCTTGTCGCGGCACATCGACCTGTCAATCGGGGTAAACCCCCAGGCGTCATCCGGCGAAAATCCCTGGGGGGCCAGGGTTGGCATTCCCTCGGGGAACGGCTGGGTGGGGGAGAGCGACTCCCCCTCCACTTTGCCCACCTGCGGTACAGGGCGCTCTACAATCGGAACCAGCGGTGCGCCGGTCGCGCGATTGAAGATGAAAATCAGTCCCATTTTGGTGTTCTGTACCAGGGCCGGTACCAGCTCACCATTGTGGGGATAGTCGATCAGCAGGGGTTGGGCGGGTAGGTCGTAATCGAAGACGTTGTGGTGCACGACCTGGAAGTGCCAGGCCACCTCCCCGGTGGAGCCCCTTAGCGCCACAATCGAGGTTGAGTAAAGATTGTCCCCGGCCCGGCCGCCGCCATAGAAATCCCCTGACGCGCTGGTTGTCGGCAGGTACACCAGGTCCAGCGCCTGGTCGACCGCCATGCCCGACCAGACATTGCCGCCGCCGTAGCCCTCGGCGGTGCCCTTTTCCCAGCTTTGTGCCGCCGGATCGGCGGGATCACGGGGCAGGGGATCGAATTCCCAGGCGGGTGCGCCGGTGCGGGCATCGAAGGCCAGTACGCGGCCACTGGGTGCGTCCACTCGCTGGTTGTCGGCAACAGCCGAGCCGAGCACGACCACGTCATTGACTACGGCCGGGCGGGAGCTGGTCACCACCTCGCCGGGAAAAATCTCCGGTTT
>JAOUDU010000143.1 GCA_029859085.1 Gammaproteobacteria bacterium
CGCTGACCCCCACCAGGTTACCGGTGAGGTAGGCGTTTTCCGTGGTTTCGTACCAGCGTGCCTGCCAGAAATACCAGCCGGCTGCACCCGCGCCCGCAAGGGCTGCCAGCACAAGAATGGCTGTAATGAGGCGTTTACGCAGCGCGGGTCTCGGGGACTCTTCCATAACAGTAAACCTGTGCAGTCGGGCCGACAGGTTAAATATTTATCGTTGATTGATCAACTAGTTGTGTCCGGGAGCGGCCGGGTCACCCTATCTATCTGTGCTTACCGTGTTTATCATATCGATCCCGGGCCTGTGCGCAGCGTGCCCGGGACGAAAACCGGTGCGAACTTCCCCCGCAGGAGAGTTGCTTGAAACAGGCTTTGGTCAATATGCTGGCGATGCAGCACAGCATGAATACACGGGTGCATGAGAACTGGGTCGACCAGGATTTTGCCTGGTATCGCGCGGCCTGGATCGAGTGTGGCGAGCTGATCGAACATTATGGCTACAAGTGGTGGAAGAAACAGCAACCCGAGATGGAGCAGGTACGGCTGGAGGTGATCGACATCTGGCACTTCGGGCTGTCCGCCCTGTTCCGCCACGGCAAGACCATCGAACAGATCGCCGACGAGATTCTGGCCGACCTGGCAGGCCACCAGCCCTCCGGCCTGGGCGTGCGCGAAGCTACCGAGGAGCTGGCCCTGCACTGCCTCCAGACCAGGGGTTTTTCCCCCTCCCGATTCCGGGACCTGATGCTGGCCGCGGGGCTTGATTTCGACAGCCTCTACACCGCCTATGTTGGCAAGAACGTGCTCAATTTCTTCCGCCAGGATCACGGCTACAAGGACGGCAGCTACGTCAAGAACTGGAATGGCAGGGAGGACAATGAGCACCTTTCCGAGCTGGTGGCCGCGATGGACCACGCCGCGGTGGATTTTGCGGACCAGGTCTACGCCGCCCTCGCCGGGCGCTATCGCGAGCTGGTGTTGACCGGCTAGGACCGGGGGAGCCTATGAACGAGGGTGCAAGAGACGGTGTCGAACAGGAGGAGGGCAGGCTGTCCACCACCGCCCTGGCCCGCAAGCTCAATATCCCCGCCCAGCAGCTGTTCACCACGCTCCGGGACTATGGCTGGATCGAGCGCTCCGGTGAATCCTGGATACTCACACCAAAGGGTGAGTTCGAGGGCGGCACCTACCACCAGACCCGGCGCTACGGCCGCTATATCGTCTGGCCGGAAAGCCTCATTCACCACCCGCTGCTGGCGGCCATTGAATCCAACCAGCGCATCAACGCCGCCTCCATGCGCCGCTATTACCCGCTGCTGCACGCGCGACAGATCAACCGGGCGCTGGCGGAGTTGGGCCTGCAGCGCCACAGCATTATCGGCTGGGAGCTCACCGAGCGCGGCAAGGCGCTCGGTGGGCTGCAGGAAGAGAGCGACAACAGCGGCGCGTTTTACGTGACCTGGCCCCATGAGATCATCGACAACCCGGTGATTCACCGGGAGTTGACCCGCCAATCCGACCAGAGCCAGCAACTGGCCCCCGCACCCGGCGCCGAGCCCGATTTGTTCACCAGTTCTGCCGCGGCTTCGCCCTGTATCGGAGTCGACGGCCACAAGCTTGGCTCGCCCCTGGAAGTGCGGGTTTGCAACTGGCTGTACCTGGCCCAGCTGGCTCATGCCTACCAGCGCGCGCTGCCCACGGAAGAACTGGTGTTGGCGGATTTTTATGTACCAGAGGGGAATGTCTATATCGACTGCTGGGACGCGGATATCCCCGCGCGGGCATTGTCGGGCAAGCTGCACAAGCGGGAACTGTACCGCAGCCTGAAGCTGCGCCATATCGAGATCAACGCCGCCGACGCGGAGCGACTGGACGAGGTGCTGGGGCGCGGCCTGCTGGCTTTTGGTATCCGCTGCTGAACTCAGGACAGGCGGTCGATGCGATTCGCCAGGGTGAAGTCGCGCTCGGAGATGCCCCCGGCGTCGTGGCTGGTCAGGTGTATGTCCACCCGGTTGTAAACGTTCGACCACTCGGGGTGATGGTTCATCGCCTCGGCCAGCAGGGCGACCCTGCTCATAAAGCCGAAGGCCTCGACAAAGTCCTTGAATACGAATTGCCGGTACAGTTTGCGCTGGTCGATCACCCAGTCCGGCAGGGCCTGCAGGCGTCGGTCAATTTCGGCTGGAGAAAGTTTTTCCGGTGACATGGTGTAGCCTCCGAGTAGCCCCGCATTAACCGCGGGCGCCCTGATACTACCTATTTTCGCACCAGGAATACACCGCATTCCATGTGGTCGGTATAGGGGAACTGGTCGAACAGGGCGAAGTGTTCAACCCGGTGGCTGCGGCACAGCAGCGCCAGGTTGTCAGCCAGGGTCTGGGGATTGCAGGAGATGTAGATAATCGCCTCGAAGCTGCCGGCCATCTGTACCGTGTGTTCATCCAGGCCCGCCCTGGGAGGGTCTACAAAAAGCGTGCGCAAATCGTAGTCGCGCAGTGGCCTGGGCAGCTCGGCCAGCCGGCGAAATTCCCGCTCACCCCCCATCGCCTGGGTGACTTCCCGGGCCGACAGGCGAATGATCCGGACGTTGTCGATCGCGTTCAGCGCGAGATTTTCCCGGGCCGCCCGCACCGAGGTTTTCGCCAGTTCGGTGGCGATCACCTGGTCGAAATGAGCGGCCAGGGGCAGGGTGAAATTGCCGTTGCCGCAATACAGCTCCAGCAGATTCCCCGGGGCCGTTGCGCTGCGCTCGCAGGCCCAGGTCAGCATATCGATGTTCACCCCGGCGTTGGGCTGGGTGAAGGCCTGCTCGTACTGGTGGTAACTGAATGCCCGGCCTGCTACGGTCAACGATTCCCGCACGAAAGTGTCGCCGATCACGATCTTCTGCCTGCGGCTCCTGCCCACCAGGGAGCATTGCAACCCGGCCGCGAGCCGGGTGGCGGCGCTCTCCCAATCCGCCAGCAACTTGCGGTGATAGACCAGGGTGATGAGGGTCTCCCCGGCGAGGGTCGACAGGAATTCCACCTGGAACAGTTTGCGGCGCAGGGTATCGTCTGCCTTGAGGGCGTCGCGCAGCAGGGGCATCAGCTGCCGGATGCGGTCGCAGCCGATCGGGAAATCATGGATGGGCACCGGGGTTGCCGGATCGTCGCGCCGGAACATCACATAATCGAGCTCATCCCCCTCGTGCCAGATGCGAAACTCCGCCCGCATGCGAAAACCCGTCGGCGCTGACGGATATACGACCGGCGCCGGTGGGGAGTAGGGGGCCAGCAGGGCGGCTACCCGGACAACCTTGGCGGCGAGTAACTGGTCGTAGCGGGCGGGGTTCACTGCGGACAGGGGCATCAGCTCAGTTTCCCTCTATCGCGTTCCAGCCACAGGGACCTGGCGCGGACACCGGCAGCGGCCTGGTCCAGCCCGGGTTGCAACAGGGTCAATGCCGCCGCCGTGGTACCCAGAACCGCGCTGGTGGCGTACTCGTCGCCCGCCACTCCCCGCCACAGCGCGCGCAGGGGCTCCACCGCGGGCTCACCGACGTCCTGCACCCGCTCCTGCAGTGACCGCGGCAGCACCAGCTCACTGGCGCGGGAATCGGCCAGCAGGTGCAGCCGGGTATCGGCCTGGGGCTTGATCTCCACCTCGCCACTGTCGCCCTTGAATACCATGGCGCGGGGCTGGCCCAGCAACCGGTCGGCTTCCTGGTGCAGGGCCGCGTAAGCCGGGTGGAAGATACTCTGGATACTGCTGGGGGCTCGCAGCGGATTGAGCATACGGGTCAGGGTGTTGACCGGCGAGCGCAGTCCCAGCAGGGGGCGCAGCTGGATCAGTTCGTGCAGGGGCCGGCAGAAGTGACGCAGGGGCAGGTAACTCAGGCCGCCGCTGTCGAGCTGGTTCCCGACCTCGGCCCAGTTCGCCGCGACGGGCAGGCCCAGCTGGCGCAGGGCCTGTTCGGTATACAGTCGCCCGGCGGTGTGGCCGTCGGCGCCGTGCACCAGCACCCGGTACCCGGCCTGGGTGAGCAGCAGCAGCGCCAGGATGAACCAGGGGTGCTGGTGCTTCTTGCCCGCGTAGCTCGACCAGTCCAGGTCCGCCTGCAGGGCGGGTCCGGGCTGCACCATCTCGTCGCGGCAGGCATCGACGAACCCGGCCAGTTCCTCGCCGGTTTCCTCCTTCACCCGCAGTAACATCAGGAAAGCGCCGATTTGCACCTGCTCCGCTTCACCCCGCAGGATCATGCCGAATGCCTGCCGGGCCTCCGCCCGGTCCAGCGAACGACTGCCGCTCTTGCCCTTGCCGAGGATGCGCACAAACGGCGCGAACAGGTGTTCCTGTTCAGGGTTTTCGAAGCCGGGTCGATTCACGAGGGATTCCTACAGGCAGTTATCGGGTTTGGGCAGGCCGGCGATCTTGCTGCCGATTTTGGCTGGCGAGCCCGGGAACAGCGACAACAGGTAGATGCTCCGGCCTTTCTCAGCACCAAGCTTCAGGCCGCAATACTTCACCAGCGGGCGCATCGCCGGGGAGCTGTCGAACTCCCGGTAGTACTCGCGCAGCAGGTTGATCAGTTCCCAGTGGGCCTCCGACAGTTCTATATTTTCGCCAGCCGCAATCTGGCGAGCGACCCCGGGTGTCCAGTCTTCCAGCCGGCGCAGGAAGCCCTCGCGGTCGAATGCGCCTGGGGGCAACACGTTTTCAGTACCAGGCCAGCTGGCGCACAAATCGCTCCGAGAGCTCCACGAAGCCGTCCATATCGACGACTGCAGCGCTACCGATGCGCCCCAGTACGCCGGCAGCTGCGGCATCGGGTTGCAGCAGGTACAGCAGCGCGCCGCTGGCATCCAGCGCCCGGCGCGGTTCCGTGCCCTCGAGGGCGGCGTATACGCCATCCCCAAGTAGCAGCAGCGCATCGCCGGCGGCCAGCAGCCGCAGGCAATCGGCGAATGCGGCGGAGGCGGGAGATGCATTCAGCGTGTGCAGTGTCATCGTCAGAATCCCAGCAGATGGTCGTGGGTGCGGATGAGTTCAGCCATCGCGTCGCGGTCCAATGCGCGCGTCGGCAGCGGGGCGGCGGCAAGGTCCAGCCGGTAGTGCTGGGCCGCCTCGGCGTCCACAAACACCTGCTCGATATCGTACAGGGGCAGGGATGCCAGCAGGCGCCCCAGGTTTTTCACGCCGAGCGCGTCACAATCCTGCCCGGACTGCAGCTGCAGCACACCGTCACCGACAAACAGCAGGCTGACCGGCTGGTCAAAGGCCGCGGCGGCAAGTGCAACATCGAGGGAGGCGCGGGCGAGGCTGCTGCTGTAGGGCGAGTGCCGCACAACCACCAGCAGGCGCTTGCCACCGGGCGCGCTCATCATCAGCCTCCGAAGGTGACCAGGCGATCAACGCTGGCGGCTGCATCCACCAGTTGGCCCAGTCCCGAAATTGTGAACGCCGGGTGAATCGTCGCGGCGGATTTTTCGTGGCGCCTCGCCTCGGTCCCATCCAGCATCCCGTATTTGAGCGCCGAGGCAATACACAGGATCAGCTCCACCGAGTGCTGTTCGGCGAGGTCGACCCAGGGCTGGAGGCGATCGGTCTCGTCCTGGGGAAATATCGCGGTCGCCGAGCCATTGCCGGTGCCCGCATCGAGGAAGAATATCCGCCTGATACTGTGGCCTCGCTCCAGTACACCCCTGGCAAAACGGGCCGCCGTCAGCGCGCACTGGCCCGAGGCGGGGGAGGACATTACAAGCAGTGAGTAGATCATGACTGGTCGCAACAAAAAAACCCCGGTACTGACCGGGGTTTGGGTGTTGCCCGCACGCTGTCAGTCATCGCCGCCGAGGGCGCCCAGCAGGCTCAACAGGTGAATGAACAGGTTGTAGATGTCCAGGTAAAGCGAGACGGTCGCACGGATATAGTTGGTCTCGCCGCCGTTGATGATACGGCTGGTATCAAACAGGATCAGGCCGGACATGATCATCACCACCGCCGCCGAGATGGTCAGCGACAACGCGGGAATCGCCAGGAAAATGTTGGCGATCATCGCGACCACCGCCACCAGCAGGCCCACCATCAGGAAGCCGCCCATGTAGGAAAAGTCCTTGCGGGTGGTCAGCGCGTAGGCGGATAAACCGAAGAACACCAGTGCGGTGCCACCCAGCGCCTGCATGACCAGCTCGGGCCCATTGGGCATGGCCAGGTAGAAATTCAGCATCGGCCCGATCGAGGCACCCATCACACCGGTAAACGCGAATATTGCCAACAGGCCCTTGCTGCTGTCGGCGGTCTTGTGTACCACGAACAACAGGCCAAAGCCCACGAGGCACAGGATCAGGCCGGTGCCGTGTCCAATGCCAGCAGCCATGGCTACGCCCGCTGTCAGCGCGCTGAACAGCAGCGTCATGCCCAGCAGCATATAAGTGTTCTTCAGTACCTTGTTGGTACTGAGGGCCGAATCAAGGCCGACGGTATTCATGTTGTAAAGACTCTTGTCCTGCATCATTCTCTCCGTGGTTCCGCGCGCGAAAGGTGCGTTCGGTTCTTGGACAGATGATAAGGGCGAAAGATCCAAAAACCAAGAAAGAAAGTTGGTTAATATCCGGGCGATGCCAGGGCCAATGCAGAGAAAATACTGTGAAATCGAGTAGTTACTCTACCCGGCCCGACACGTTGCGCATGGTGAACCAGCGCGGTGTCACCACCTTGGCGCCCAGGCGTTGGAAGAACCTGCGGTGGATCATTTTCTCTGCATGATCCCGCCCGCCGGATATAAGTCACACCGGGTATCGGTTGCATCAGCCGCGCCGGACTGGCGCGTCATCAAGGTTCAATGGGGAGTGTTATCGCGGGTAAAAACCAGAATCAATCGACACTGACGGATTCTGTAAGATGGATGGCGGTGGGCC
>JAOUDU010000144.1 GCA_029859085.1 Gammaproteobacteria bacterium
CGCAATGGCGTTGACCCGCACCTTCGGGGCAAACTCCTGGGCCAATTCCTGCGTAAGCAGGGACAGCGCGCCCTTGGCCGTGCCGTAGGCAGCGAAACAGGGTGTAGGTTTATGACCGGCTATTGAGGAGATATTGAGTATCGCACCGCCGCCGGTGGATTCGACCATCATCGGTGCACAAATGCGTGAGAGTTCAAACGCCGTAGTCACGTTAAAGCGGAATGCCCCTTCAAACTCGCGCGCGGTTGTTTGCGAGACAGGCTTCGGTGGAAAGCCGCCGGCATTGTTGACGAGGATATCGATCCTGCCGAATTCACGCATGGCGCTATCCGCTAGATTTCGTAACTGCTGGAAATCCATTACGTCGGTCTGCACTACCAGAGCCCTGCGTCCCATTGCCTGAACATCCTTTGCCACCTCTTCCAGGTCTGCGATCGTGCGTGCACCGATGACGACGTCCGCGCCGACTTCGGCAAAGGCTTTTGCAATAGCTGCGCCAATGCCTTTTCCGGCGCCGGTGATGATGGCGACCTGTCCATCAAGCCTGAAGTAATCAAATATTTTCACCGGGTACTCCTCGAAATTGATCAATGAACTGAGCTTGCAAAGGCATACGAGCCGGGACACCCGGCTCTGCAGCTGACTTGCCGGCCCAGTCTATCACTGAATGGGCATTGGAAAGCCCAGAGCGACTGCCGTTCAGGCGCGGCATAGCTTTCTAGAACACGAACGCAAGCGTGACTTGTGCGACCAGCTTTCCCGAGTCGGCAAAAGTAAACTTTGCTTCAGCATAGGCATGGTTTTGCTGAAATTGAGAGCGGTAACGGTGTCCCTCAGATCCTCCGCGAAGGCGGGTCTTATAAATTGAGTGTTCTGGCTTGCAGTCCCCTTGGGCTCACGCTCGGTTGTGGACATCGCTAAAGCGGCTATGGTATCCACTACCGCCATGATTGCCCGGCCACTTCATCATGCACATGCCCGCCGGCGTTGAACGCCCGCATCGCCAGGCAAGCGGAAATTTCTGAAAAAATCATGAGAATCATTCAACTGTTCGTATGGACCCCATCAGGCGCCCAGTTCGATTGCGAGCGCCCGCAACAGGGCACCACCGTCTCCCTCGTATGCACTGCCATGCATGCAGGCCAGGATGCTGGGTTGCAGCGCCGCCAGGCGTTCAAGCACGGAGCGCGTATTCGAGCCGTGGGCGAAGTAGTCCATGTTTGCGCGCATCCGCTCGCTGGTTTCGAGAATGTTAGTGGCAAGCGGCTCGTGCTCGCTGCCACCCTGGGTGAAAAGGTCACCACAGAACAGCGTTCGTGTTTTCTTCTCAAACAGGAAGCCGTTGTCCCACCCATGGGGAACATGCGGCGCGTCGATCCATTGCACAACGTGTTTTCCTAATGACAGCTCCTCGCCGTTCGCAAGCACCCGGGGCCGGCGATCGGCAAGGTCATCGATACTGGTCAGCGCCGCAACTACGCCACACAATGCCTCGGCCTTAGGTGCGGCTTTGAGGAAGTTGTTGAGGGCACCACACTCATCAGACTCGACATGGCAGAAGGCGATATAGCGCAGATTGCGCACCGGAAGTACCGTCTCTATCGCCGCCGTTACGGCATCGAAAAGGACCCGGGGTCCGGTATGGAAAAGCAACGGTGCATCGTCGATAAACAGGTACTGGTTGAAGGTAAACCCACCGGGAATAGTATCCGGCGAGACAGCTGTGCTTATTCTGTATAGGGAATCCCCAATGGCGCTTATCTGTGTAACCATGCCAGGCTCCCATAAATTTGCTGATTCACGCACACAATACGCGATCGGCTGATCGCCGCGCAAGACATCACGCAGCACTGAAAATGGCCGGCTTGTTCCGGATATCCTCCACGGGTGTACCGGTCCGGCGCGAGCCTGAATCCATACGTCGCCCAACCTGTTATAACGCACGCTGCGCCACTGGACATTCGCCTGGCAAATAGCGGCATCCGTATGATCGCTATGTGCCAGTTCCGGGTGTTGCGCCCGCTTGATATGGCGCAGTAATGGGCCTACCCTCCTGCATAGCCCTGTGGCTGAACTTGGAGAGATCGTATGATTGGGCGTTATAGCTATTTACAGGTCGCATTGGTGCTGTTCGGCGTTATTTTCTGTCTTGTCTATCCGCTGGCAATCGTCTGGCCGGCCGGCTGGGCGTGGCACGAGGGCGCACCATACAGCTCACACTATTACATGATGATCGTTGGCGTATACGCGACGCTGGGTGTTTTTCTCATCAGGGCTGCGGCTAATCCGGCAGAAAACCGCTCACTCATAGCGTTTGTTGTGTGGTCGAGCCTCGTTCATGGTGCGATTATGGCGGTGCAGTCACTGCAAAATCCCGAGCATATCGGGCATATGCTGGGTGACGTTCCCGCTTTGCTGTTGGTCGCGGTTGTACTTGGTGTCCTGATGCCTAAAAAAGCGACCTGATCACGATCGGGGGTCTAACGCGGTCGGGAGAAGCCTGCTAGGCGAATTAATAATTCATGAAGTTACCGGCAGCTCAAACAGGCCAGAACGATAATTTTGCGCCGGGCTCGGAAAAGCAGACCCCATTTAAGCAGGTCATCGGTTCATAGTGCCGGTATTGGCAGGTTAACTCAATGCCATGGGCTGGCGCTAAAAAGTGAGGCAAGACTGACCGGGAATACTTCATCGGGGTCCGGTTTTGCCTAAGATTCCGCCTGCGAAAGACGGCTCTGGTCCAGCAAGGCTGGCAGGCATTGCGCAGATTGCCGAGCGAGACCTATACTTGCTGCGCGCCCGGAGACACAGACACCTGGCCGTCGGGGCCAGGTTTAGGCGGGACGCTCGAGCAACATAGACAGGGGGACGCGCGCCATGGTTCGCAATTTGAGCGCAATTGCCTTGGTGGGCCTCGCATCAATGCTTATGCCGCCCATCGTCCACGGGCAGGGTTGGGGTGACATCCTCAGGGATGCGGCCAGCCGTCGCGCCACTCAGATCGCCGAGGAGGCGATCGACAAGGGTCTTGATACGGCAGAGGACGCGGTGCGCTGCATGGTGACGGATCAGGCCTGCATCGAACGCGCGCAGCAGGCGGGCGAGGACGTGGTACTCACCAACGAGAACGGCAATCCGCTGCCACCAGAGAGGCAGCCGCAAAGGACTGCCGCGACCGAAGCCGGGGCTCCGATCGCCGATCGGCCCGTCGTCGATAACACAGCACCCACCGCAACCCAGACGATGGCGCCTGATCGGGAAATCCGTTGGGAGACGCAAACCGGGTATCGCGACGGAGGCAAGATCGTCGTGGCGGACGGCGTCGTGGCCACGGGAAACATTAACAGCAAAGGCGGTACATTCGCCTACGATGCTTCGACCGGCAACCGCCTATGGCAGGCTCCCGGGCACCTGCTGGCAGGGCCAGTCACGGATGGCCACCGCGTCTACACGGCGAACGGCGGCATGGGCCTGAGCGCGTTCGACCTCAAGACAGGCAAACTGGTCTGGAACGTTGCGGACGCTGAGACAACCTACAGCGCGGACCTCCTGTTGTACGAAGGTCGCGTGTTCGTCGTGGGCGACCACGGCAAGATGCGCGTGTACGACGCGGCCAGCGGTAAGGCGCTGTGGACACATGAGTATCGAACCGGTGGATACCTGACGTCCTGCGTGACGACGCCAGTGGGGGCCGATGGCCTGGTGTACTACGCTGGCGGCGACTCGGACCCGCCGGACCAGATATTCCTGTGGGCGCTGAATGCGGCCTCGGGCGAGGTGGTTTGGAACCGCGAGATCAAACGCAATCGTGACGACCGGTACGGTTCGTG
Source organism: Gammaproteobacteria bacterium (assembly GCA_029859085.1). Classification (GTDB taxonomy): domain Bacteria; phylum Pseudomonadota; class Gammaproteobacteria; order Pseudomonadales; family Halieaceae; genus JARRPM01. Next base: position 3,831 of record JAOUDU010000144.1, read on the forward strand.
CATGACGGCTGCGGCGGTCGGGGCGGGCGTGGTGGCGGTGGCGTCGAATCACGTCATGGTTGGACTGGACGCGCGCACTGGCGCCGAGGAGTGGCGCAACGCGGTCGAGCGTCGCATCGATGGCGAGGTCGAGCCACGGTCGCTGGCGGAACCGCTCCTTCACGACAATCGTGTATATGCGATCTTCGAAGAGGGACTCATTGGCTGGGATATCGCAAGTGGTCGGCAGTCCTTCGAGTTCGCCGGTAATTTCCCCGCCAGCGGCTACCGACGGATCTTGGCGCTAGGAGATGGCGCCGTGTACTTCATCGCAAACCTCGAGCAACCGAAAGCGCAGGGCAATCGTGGAGGGTTTCTGTACGCGGTCGACCTCGCAACAGCGCAAGTAAAGTGGAAGCACCGCGTAAATCGCGAGAAGCCCTACTTCGACAAATGGTCCTCGACCTATTTCGGCCTCGACGGCAGCGCCGTCTACTACGAGAACGCGGGCCTGCTTGCGAAGATCAGCCGCTAGCGCAAATGACTCGTTGCGCTGTCTTCACTCAGAAATGACGATGCGAATCAATCGAACGATGTGCGGCCAATCGAATAACGGACTAAGCAGACAGAGCGCGCACCTGTGCATGGCGAATAGTACTGACAAGTTAACTTGTCAGCGCCGTTGACGATTGAGCGCGAGGTCGCGCCGGGACAATTTCACAAGGGAACAGGATGAGTACACAGAGTTACTGGAACCCTGGCCGCGTGCGCCAACGTGCATGAGCCGGGCCGACGCAGGATATTCGCAGCAAGCCTGTGCGTGTTCGCGCTCAGTCATGCCCCGGCCCCACCGGCCCAGCCTGACAATCTCATGGCGGTGGAGCGGTGGCAGCTGAACTATACGTATACAGCGCAAGGCTCCGGGAAGACGAGTGAAGGTGAGTGGTTTTACCAGGAGTCGGCCAGTGGCAATGTGCTGCTGGCCCGAAAGCAGGCCGATGACCAGGATGACTATTGGGGTGCGGAACGTTCGGACATCATGGTCACAGTCAGGGCTGCCGGAACAGAATCCGGGGAATGTGAGTTTAAGGACACCTGGGACTATGCGGGTCCCGCCCGGGAAAATGATCGCAAGGAAGCCCTCTACGTTCTCCCCGAGGGTCTCAGCTTTGATATGGGCAACAGGGTAGTCGAGGCGAGATACACCCAGGAGATGCACTGCACGGGCGGCTACTCGGAAAAAAAGGAAGGGGTGGTTCCCGTGGATTGGGCTACCATCTGGACCGATCGGATTCCCTATCCGACGAAAGGCCTGGTCATGACGGGAACGCTCAGGGGTGACAAGAGCCCCGGGGCATTCTCTGGCGCGCTCCTTGCCGCCAACCAGGTGACCTCCTTGCTCCACTACACACTCATCCCGGCGGGCATGGAACACCTGCGCCTCGAAATCACCCCTTCGGGTAAATATGCTAATTGGCGCCCGACTACTGCCGATGGCGGCGGCGATGGCGAACCCGTGGAATTCACCGCCACGCTCAAGACCGAAGATGGCGACGTTCCCGAACAGCGCATTGAACGGCTGGAATGGGAGTTGGTGGATACTTCGGAAGAGCCGGGTATCACCATCAACTGGCCGCAAGAGCCGACTGCCAATGAGCCGGATATTTACTTCAGGGAAACTCCCGTCACCACTCCGGGCGTGGCGCGGACCCAGGAAGGCGACCAGGGACAGAAGGTCATTGTCACCTTTACGGACGGCGGCACACTGAGCGACACGATCACGGTCCACCCGGGCGACTGGGGCGGGTGGAGCACGCTGCGCGTAGTCGCGGAACTGGACGATGGTCAACGACTCGTAGGCCGCCTGGCCGGCGCCATGGAAGACGGTGTGCGCCTGCCGGACCGCGACCTGGGCCGCTTCATCGCCCGTTCCTGGCTGGAACAGCATGGCATCAGCGACGCTGACCGTTCCGACCTGGACGACCAGCCAGAGGGCGATTCCCATCCGGGTGACGGGCTGACGCTGTACGAGGAGTACCGCGGCTTCCATGTCGATGGCAAGCGGGTCGAGGGCGATCCCAAACGCAAGGAACTGTTCGTCGTCAACGAGGGTGAAACGCCCGGTTCGGCCGGTTCGGCATCCGGCAGCTCCGGGATTGCGCACTTCCAGCGGATCACGGGCCTGCGGGTGCACGGCACCCTCAAGCGCGAGGAAATGGACGCGAACCGGGTGGTGAACCACAACTTCAGTACCAGTCCCCGGCTCGGGCCGCAACATGCTGTTTTGATCAAAGTCGAGAAAAATCGCGTGGGGGCGGCCGAAGCCGTCAGCGCGAGCGAACGACCGTCAACCCCGGGCGGCATCGACTACATCGCGCTGCCGGCTTCGTTCCCGTGGCGTGCCACCACTTCGCCCTCTGTCAGTTACGACACCATCACGGTGGCGCATGAACTGCTGCATGCTGTAAACGTCTACCACCACGGTGAGTCCGACGAGGTGGTGTTCTGGTCGCGCGACGCCGACGGTCGGCTCTGGGAGCAGCAAACGGCCAGGCAGGGTGACCAGGACGTGCCGGTCGGACCCCGGTCCGAGATCAGGTCCTTGCTCGAAGATGGCCGTGACGTGACCGCCCAGACCCGGGTTGGCTTCCGCAACCTCGGCAAACAGAACGGCCAGCACTCGGGGGCCGAAAACTGCATCATGCGCTACGACATCGCAGACTCCTACGTATCCATCCACAACCCCAGCCACCGCTACGTTGGAATCAAGGAAATCCAGGGTGCCGGTCTGGACAGCAGCGCCCAGGGCCAGGACGTCAACCTGCTTACGAGGCTGCCGCAACCGCGCTACGGTTCCGCCGCCGATGGGCGAGGCAACTGCCGGGCCCAGATACTGGTCAACGATATGGTCGGACCGACCCCGCGATGAAGTCACAGGAGACTGCGTGCATGCTGCAACGTCCTCCGGCCCTGCTGTGGCCAACCCTGCTGGCCCTGCTGGTGCTGGCAGCCTGCGGCGGTGACCAGGAAGCGGGAACCGGCACGAAC
>JAOUDU010000145.1 GCA_029859085.1 Gammaproteobacteria bacterium
TCCGGCACTCAACACATACCGGTCTTCCGGGCGGTTCATTGCCCGGAAGATCAATTGCTGTTGCCTGCCGGGGACAGCGCGCTCACTTCAGCCGGCCGCCTTGGCAGCATGGTGTGCAAACATTTTCATAAGGTCGCCGGAGGTGATCCGGCGAATCTTCTCGCCATCCGCCAGGGGCTTGTCGCCACCGTATGACTGGGGTGAGGTATCCACCCCGTCCGCCGCCGCTTTTGCGCGCAGGGCGCCAACCGTCAACTGTTCGCGCTTGATATGCTTGAACATGTCAAAATTGAACCAGTTCATCGCGTTCAGGTGAGTGACCTTGTTGATCTGCTCGTCGCTGAGGTGAGTAATCGTTTTCCAGAGAAACTCCGGAACCTCGGGCCACAGCGTATCGGAATGGGGGTAGTCGCATTCATAGGCGACCAGGTCCTCGTTGACATATTTCAGGTTCTGGAGACCGAAGGCGTCGTCGATAAAGCAGATCATGAAATGCTTCTTGAAAACGTCGCTGGGCTTCTTGCCCTGGAAGCCGGAATGGGTCCAGGCCTTGTGGCGGGCATGACTGTAATCGGCCCGCTCCATGAAGTAGGGAATCCAGCCGATACCGCATTCAGACAGCGCGATCTTCATGCTGGGGTAGCGCTCCAGCGCCGAGAGATTGAGCCAGTCCGCGGCGCCGATCGCGCTCGACATCGGCATGGTGGTAATCCAGGCCTCGATCGGGGTTTCCGCCGAGGCGTGGGGAACCGGGTTACCGGCGCCGATGTGCAGGCACATGGTGATGTCGTGGTCGGTGATAGCCTGCCACATCGGCTCCCAGTACTCGTTGTGGACACTGGGAAGGCCCTGCGAGGTCGGGTTTTCATTGAGTGATACCGCCGTGCAGCCTTTCTTCGCTATTCGCTTGATTTCCTCGACGGTGGCCTTCATATCCCAGGTCGGGAGAATCGCACAGGGAATAAAGCGTCCCGGGTAGGCGCCACACCACTCATCGATATGCCAGTCGTTATACGCGCGCAGGTGAATCAGTGACAACGCCTTGTCCGGGGCCTTGTGGAAGCGCCCGCCATCGAATCCGACACAGGTGCCGAAATTCAATGAGGCGGCAATACCGTTGGCGTTCATGTCGTCGATACGCGCATCGACGTTGTAGACCCCTTTCCGCATCTGCTCCAGGGAGGTAGGCTCCATGCCGTACTCTTCCAGGGGTCGCCCTACCACCGCGTTCAGGCCCACCGAGGGCATGAACATTCCCTGGTAGGACCAGTAGCTCTTGCCGTTTTCATCGGTACAGAACTTGGGCGCGGTAGCCAGGTGTTCAGGCGAAAGGTGCTTGTCAAACATATCCGGTGGTTCGGTGATATGGTCATCCACGCTGACGATCACCATGTCGTTCATATTCATGCAGTCCTCCTGGGGCTATTGCCTGACATCGTTGCTAAGGTTACAAAGTATAGTATCGCCGGCTGGAAAACATCACAGCATTTCCCCGACGCGTTCAAGGGGTTGAATCGTACCGTCGCTGAAATCCCGTACCTCGCCGATCCGCCGCGCCCGCACTGACTGTTCCGGCTGGAAGCTGTAGCAGTTGGGCGGCATCCGGCTGGCGTCTGATTGTTTTGCCATCGGTATGGTGCGCCCGTGCGCAATCACGCTGCCCCAGCGCAGCAGCCGTGCGGCCTCCTGACCCGGGCCGTCGAGGGACGCTATCCACTCCCGCATGTCGAGCAGGGGCATTCCCTCGAGCTCTAACGGTTCCAGGATATGGAAGTTGCTGTCCGACCACTTCAGCACCGTCAGGCCATCGCGCTGGATTTCGGCCTGGCGTTTGCCATCTACCGGGTCGGAAACAAAAATATCGTAGACCATCGGGACTGAATCCAGGGCATGGGCGGCCGCCAGCAGGGCCAGGTCATACAGGTGGGTACAGTTCGATGTCTTCTCCCCCCGGGCCGGAAATTCCGCCAGGGCGACCCCGCTGAAGGTGGTTTCGCACTGGGCCACCGCGCCGGGGCAGGTGCTCCAGGGGGCCCTGGCCAGGTCCGCCTTCACGGTACTGGCGGTAATCGCATCATGCGAAACGCTGACACTCATGCAGTGGTAGTCGTCCTCCACCTCGGTAGTCACGTGGCCCGGTAAAGGCGTAATCCGGAAGCGTCGCCTGAAGCCGGGTAAGTGTGCCGCTTGCGCGCTGCTCACGGCGTCAGTCCCGGGCCAGCAACAGGGCTGTGGCCAGGGGCCCGCCGCCGGAAGTGCAAACCGCTACACGCGGGTCCCCGGCAACCTGGCGGGCTTCACCCTTGCCGCGCAGTTGCACCACCGCCTCGTGGGCGAAGCCGAAGCCATGCAGGCGCCCGGCGCCGATCTGGCCGCCGAAGGTATTGAGCGGCAGTTCGCCGTCCAGGGCGATGCGCTTGCCGCCCTCGATAAACCGGCCGCCCTCGCCGATGTCACAAAAGCCCAATGCCTCGAGCCAGGCTACCGCCTGGAAGCTGAAGCCGTCGTAAAGTTGGGCCGTATCAACATCAGACGGTTTGTAATCGGTGTGTTTCCACAGGTCGATGCCCGTGGGATAACAGGCCATCCATTCCGCCTGGTCCCAGCTGAGCCGGTCAACGCTACCCGCCATCGCCGCGATCCGGATCGGGGTACAGCTGACTTCATCCAGCGCGTCCCCGGCAGACACGATCAGCACCGTCGAGGCATCGGTGTAGCGATCGCAGTCGTACAGGCATAGCGGCGAGGAGATCATGCGCGCTGACAGGTACTCGTCCATGGTCAGGGGTTCCCGCACCAGGGCCCGGGGGTTCAGTGCGGCATTGGCCCTCCCCGTCAGGGCGATCTGTGCCAGTTGCTCGCGTGTAAGGCCATAGCGCTTGACGTGGCGCATCGCGTACTGGGCGGTCCAGGTGGCGGCTGACAGGGCATTGAACGGCGCGGTCCACTGGGAGGTCCCATCCACCCGGTCGCGCCTGGGCACGGGATACTCATCGGGCCGTGCCAGCGCCGCCGCCTCGTACACGGTGCGAAAACAGATCACATGACGGGCCAGGCCGCAGCGAACCGCCGCCGCCGCGGCGACTACCGCGCCGAGCTGGGAAGTTATTTCAGCGCCACCTGCATACCAGGTGGCTTTTATCCCGAGTGCGTCCACCAGCTCGTCGGCACCCACGGGAGAAAAACCCAGCAGGCCCGGCGTACGTCCGGGATAGGTGGAAACCCCGTCGATCTGGTCGATACCCAGGTTCGCTTCGGCCAGGGCCTCGCGCACCGCGTCCAGTGTGAGCAGCAGCGGGTGCCGGGTCAGCTTCATGCCGACCTGGGATTGGCCGATTCCGGTGATGTAGGCGTCGCCATTGGTCATGTCAGTCGATCTTTTCAAACAGCGGCAGGTAGACGTCGTCCTGCCGCTCGAATACTACCCGCACGCGATCGCCGATATCGACGGCCTCCACCGGGCAACCCACGATATTGGTGGTGAGGTAGACACCCGGCGCACCGTCGACGGCCACCCGCGCGATCACGAAGGGCACCTCCATCGCGGGATGCCATTTCTGGTAATTGACCGTGAAGGTATCGACCACGCCGGTACCGGCTACCGTGCGGGGCGCGACGTTCTCCGACAGGCAATTGCGGCAGACCGGTCGGGGTGGGTGGATGAAGGCATCGCAATCGCGGCAGTGCATCAGCCGCAGTTCCTGCTCCGCCCCGCCAGTCCAGAAGGCCCGGTTGGTGTCGTCGAGGCGTGGTAACGGCCGGGGGGCAGCCACGGCCCTACTTCTCCCAGACCAGGTGCAGTTCCTCGACCCCGACCACATGGCCACCCTTGAATTTCGGCGGTCGCTCGGGATCGATCCTGAACGGGGGCAGTCGCTTGACCATCTCCTCGTAGACGATATTCAGCTCAACCCGGGCAAGATGGGAACCGAGGCAGCGGTGGGGGCCCGCGTTGAATGCGATATGCGGCTTGCCGTCGCGGCGCAGGTCAAATTTTTCCGGCTGGGGGAACTCCTTCGGATCCAGGTCGGCACCCGGCAGGAACAGGATCGCCCGCTCATTGCGCTTCATTTCCACGCCCTGGAACACCAGGTCCCTGTTCACCCGGCGCGGCGGCACGGTGAAGGTATAGCGTCGCAGCATCTCCTCGGTGGCCTGGGCGACCAGCGCCGGGTCTTTCCTCAATTCGTCCTGCAGGGCCGGATCCAGGGCCAGGTGACGCGCACCGTGCCCCATTCCCTGCATCACCGTATCCAGGCCGGCGATAAACAACAGCACACCATAGTTTTCCAGGTCTTCCAGGGTGGTGGGCCTGCCGTCGATCTCGACCTGCCAGAGCATGCTGATAATGTCATCCCGGGGATGCTCGCGGCGCTCCAGAACCGTGTCGCGCATCGCCGCGGCGACCTGCTGCAGCCGCGCTATCGAAGTGGCCGGGTTCGGGTCTGTTTCACTCAGGTGTTCCTTCACCAGCGCACGATACTCCGGCAGCCTCTCCAGGGGTAAACCGAGCATTTTGAGAAAAACCTGGACCGGGAGCGGCTCCGCAACATCCGCCATGAACTCGCAGCGCCCCTGGCCTACGACCTTGTCGATCAGCTCACCGGCCAGGGTGCGGATACTGCCGGACAGGGCATTGATGGTCTTCGGGGAAAACACCCGCTGCAGCGGCATCCGGTACTGGGCGTGCAACGGCGGGTCCAGGTTGATGGGATAGGCCCGCGGAATATGCGGCATGTCCGGTGGCAGTTGCGCCAGGATGGCCTCCACCTGCTCGTGGGGCATGATCTCGCTGGAAAAGGATTCGGTGTCGCGGGCCGCATCGAAGTTCGCGGCGTGGCCCTGCAGTATCCACTGCCCGCCGTTGCGCGGCGTCCAGAATATCGGGGGGGCGCTTTTAATCATGTCCAGTATCCGCTTGTGCGGGTCGACCAGGAGGGCCGGATCGTGGAACATGTCGAAGTCGTAGACCAGCGAGTCCGGCACATGTGCGGGTTGGGACACTGCTTCACTAAGGTTCGCTGCTTCAGTCATACGGGATTCCAGGAAACTAGATTAAAGGTTTTATCGCCCGGGTACGGCAAAGCGGGCGGTTGCAGTCAAACGTTTACAGCCGCGCGCTCAGGCTGCCGGCATCAGGGCCGACAGGTCGACCTGGCCCGTTGCCACGCCACCGAGGAAGCCGCCGTCCACCGGCAGGGCGACGCCATTGGTATAGGTGGCCGCGTCACTGTTGAGGAATACCAGCGGTCCAGCCTGCTCTTCCGGTGTCGAGCGCCGGTCGATCGGCTGGATGAACGTGTTCAATACGGAGGCCTGGGTGCGGGATTCGAAATGGTTCATCATCGGGGTCTGGGTCGGCCCGGGCAGGGTGCAATTGATACGGATGCCACGCTTGATCAGCTGCGCCGAGGCCATCATCGTCCACACGATGATAGCTTCCTTGGACAGGGTATAGCCTTCATTCACAGTTTCGAGGTTGTCCTCGCACCACTGCATGGTGTCCTCATAGGATTTTTTCTGCACCAGCTCCATCAGGACCGGCATTTTCCTGCTCCAACCCATGCCCGCGGTTGAGGAGATACTGGCGATAGCGCCGCCCTCGGACATCAGGGGCAGCACCTGCTCGGTGACACGGCGGGTACCCGCGTAGTTGACTTTCATTACGTCCAGCGGTGGCGAGGTCTGCGGCAGGCCGGCGCAGTTGAACAGGGCATCGACCCTGCCACCGATGCCGGCTACCGCCGCATCTATCGCCGCGGGGTCGCGCAGATCCACCTGGGTGAAAGACGCCAGCTCAAGAGCGGTTGGTTTGTAATCGAGGCCATGCACTTCGGCACCCAGTCCCAGCAGCAGCCTGGCGGTCGCCTCCCCCATGCCGGAGAAACAGCCGCTGACGATGACTCGCTTGCTCTTGTAACCCAGGAAATCCATACCACCACCCTACTCTTGTTACTGACCGTTTGAACTACTGACCGTTTGAATTATTGACTGCCCGAGCCGCCAGGAGTTCGAACCGCCCTGCCCGACCGGACCCGGGTCACTTTTCGTCTTCGATGATTTCGATGACGCGCTCGGGGCAGGCCCGCGCGCCGCGCCTGGCCAGGGCTTCCATGCCGGGGGGAACGTCAACCTCCTCTACCTCGATATAGCCGTCGTCATCGAGGGGAAAAAGCTCTTCTGATACCGCCCAACAGCGGGCATTGCCAACACAGGCCGCTTTATTAATGCGGATTTTCATAGTTAACTCCGTAGCCCTGACCAGCGAACCCATATTCATGCTGGCCTTTCGATTGAAGGCTGCGCTATTATACATCAATGGTGTTCAATAACAACATGGCGGCAAAGGCAATATGGCTCTGTATATAACCATTCACCTGCATAATGTACCCGCGGACCGGGAAGCCGAATATGCGGGTTGGTTCGGCGCTGCGCACTGCTCCGCACTCGCCCGCCTGAGGGGTTTCAGGGCGGCCGACCGCTACGAGGTGGCTGAACACCAGATCATGCCGGATATCCCGCAGCCCTGGCGCTATATGAGCGTCTACGAATTCGACCTGCCGTCCCCTGAAATCGATATTCCGGCACTGGGGCCCCTCATCGCCGAGGCGCGGGACCAGGGGATGGTAGCGAATGACGAGACAGAGCGCCTGTACACCTACCGGCTGTTTACCGACTGGAAAGGCAGCCCCAACTGGCAGCGGGACCAACCGCTTTCAGGCATCAGCCTCATCCTCGGCAACTACGTCCCGGGGAGGGAGCGGGAGTACCAGACCTGGTACGAAGAGGTGCACAGTGTCGAGGTTATCAATGTACCGGGGCATGTGGCCATGGTCCGCGGTGAGCTGTCCC
>JAOUDU010000146.1 GCA_029859085.1 Gammaproteobacteria bacterium
AATGTAGCGCTGGTGCGGTGGCCCAAACAGGTCGATTCGCGCCGATTGTATTGACATTTGAGGCCGCGAGGGTCGGCGTTGGGGCGGGTGGCGGTCGCGTCGCTGCTCAACGGTTTCACGGCCTTGGCAAGTACGCGTTATTGAGGAGTTGCAGATGCACGTAATGATCACCGGCGGGACCGGATTCGTGGGCTACCACACGGCCCTGGCATTGATGGAGGCGGGCCATACGGTCAGCCTGCTCGTGCGCAGCGTCGACAAAATGCTGCAGCTGTACGGCGAGGACCGTCCCCTGACCTATACCCGCGGCGATATTACCGACGTCGACAAGGTGCAGCGTGCGCTGAAGAACTGTGACGCGGTGGTCCACGCCGCGGCCATGGTATCAACGAAGGCGAGTGACGCCGATAAGGTTTACCGCACCAATGTCGAAGGCACCAGGGCGGTGATAGGCGGCGCCCTCGAAGCCGGTGTCAAGTCGATTATCCATGTTTCCAGCGTCACCGCACTTTACGATCCCCGCGCCACACTGCTCGACGGGAATTCGCCCCCCGGCGCCGCCCGCAATGCCTACGGCCGGTCAAAGGTAGCCTGTGAAAAATACGTGCGCGGCCTCAAGGGCAGGGGCAAGAGGATTTATATCACCTACCCGGCCACGGTCATCGGCCCGGACGATCCCGGGCTGACGGAAGCGCAGCTGGGCATGCAGGGGTTCCTCACGGCCTTCGTACCGCAGATGTCCAGCGGCAACCAGTATGTCGATGTGCGGGATGTGGCCGAGGTCCATTTGCGTTTGCTCGAGCGTCGGCCCGCGGGCGGGAACTACACCCTGGGCGGCCACTACGTGCCGTGGGTGGAACTGGCCGGGGTGCTGGAGAAGTTGACTGGCCGGAAACTGGTGAAGCTGCCCTTGTCAGGCGGGCTTATGCGCCTGGCGGGCCGGGTTCTCGACCGCCTGGGCTCGTATGTCACGGTCCCTCTTCCCATCAGTGAGGAGGCCATGGAATACGCCACCCACTGGGTCAAGCTGGACAACAGCAAGGTGGAGCGGGCGCTGGAATTTGAGCTGCGGCCATTGGAGGAGACGATGGCCGATACGGTGAGGTGGCTTCATCGCGCCGGGCATATCAGCAAAAAGCAGGCAGGTGCGCTGGCCGTCCAGGCCGGGTAGCAGCGCCTGGGACCGGCTCAGCCCGGTCGGGACCTGAGACACCGCGCCCGCCTGTGGACGTCATTTCACCATATAGCCCCCGTCACTCACCAGCGTCGCACCGGTCGTGTATGCGGACATGTCGCTGGCGAGGTAGAGGATCGGGCCGATGATTTCTTCCGTTTCCGCGATGCGTCTCTGCAGGGAGGCCTCGATGGCGCCGTCGAGGTAGCCGGGGATACTGGCGGCGCTGTCAAACAGGTCCGAGTGATAGCTGCCGGGGGCGAGATCGTTAACCCGGATGCCCAGGGGTGCCCATTCCGCGGCCATGACCCTTGTCATCGCGTGCAGGGCGGCCTTGGTGGCTGAGTAAAAACCCTGGTACGGGGATGGCTTCAGTCCGCCCACCGAGATGATATTGATGATAGAGCCGCCGCCGTGACCGGCCATCCTGGGTGCGAGGCGGGAAGCCAGGTACCAGGGGCCCTTGGTGTTGACGTCGAACAGTTTCTGGAACAGCTCCGGGGTCAAATCCGACAGCAGTCCTATGGCCGGGTTCATCCCGGCATTGTTGATAAGTATGTCGACACGACCGAAATGCGTATAGGCGGTTTCGATCAGCCGATCCAGTTCGGCAGTTTTACCGGTGTGCACGCTTACCGCAAGGGCCCTGCGCCCGCGGCTCTCCACGTCCCTTGCCACGGCCTCACAGTTTTCCAGGCGGCGGCTGGCAATGATCACATCTGCGCCCGCATCCGCCAGGCCAAGGCACATGGCCCTGCCCAGTCCGCGACTGCCGCCGGTCACAAGCGCGACTTTTCCGGTCAAATCTATCGTATGCATGGCTGGGCTTTCCCTTGTTTTCAAGTTTTTCGGTGACGCCGGAAAAGTTCTGGACACGGCGCCTGCGGATAAATAGTATATGTCATATACAAAATGCGCGCCAGAGGAACTTGCGATCGTGGATGTCAACTTTACACCGGACCAGGAAGCATTGCGCAGCGTGGCGGCCCTGATTTTGCGGCACGCCGGTCACGGCTAGCGCCTGCCATCCGCCATTGGTGACGCCGGCTGGCTCGCATGCAGCGCCCGCACCCGGGGCAACACGAGCCAGGCACTGTCCCAACCTGGCAGCCTGATCGCGGCGGACCCGGCTGCCGCGCGGCTTTGACCGCACGATATGTTTTCAACCTCAGCAAGGGAATAGATATGACGGACGTACTGCAACGCGAGATCGAAACAGGCATTCTCGAGATTCGCCTCAACCGTCCCCGGCGGCTGAATGCTTTGAACGAGACCCTGACCGGCGAGCTCACCCGGGTTTTCACGGACCTGAATCGCAACCGCGATGTTCGGGTAGTGATCCTGACCGGCGAGGGGCCGGGCTTCTGTGCCGGTGCTGACCTGCAGGCCACCGGCTCAGCACCCGGCTCCATCCCGGGTACCGAGGGTATGGGGCAGCTGGGATATGTCTACAAATACCAGGAGTACCTGGCCGATCTGATCCTCTCGATACATGAATGTGACAAACCCGTTATTGCTGCCGTCAATGGCGCAGCGGTGGGTGGCGGGCTGGCCATTGCCCTGGCCAGTGACGTGCGCGTCGCCGCGGAAAATGCCAGGTTTGGCGCCGCGTTTATCAAGACGGGGCTGTCTTCCTGCGACGTGGGCACCAGCTACCTGCTGCCCCGTATCGTGGGTGTTTCCGCCGCGTCCGAACTTATGCTGACCGGTCGCAATATCACCGCTGGGGAGGCACTGCGAATACAGCTGGTATCGCGGCTGGTGCCGGAAGCGGACCTGGGAGCGGTATCCCTGGAGCTGGCCCGGGCGATTGCCGCCAACAGCGAGTACGGCGTGTGGATGACGAAAAAGGGACTCAGGGCCAACCTGGACGCTCCCAGCTTGCGCCACGCCATGGAACTGGAGAACCGGACCCAGGTCCTGGGATATTTTTCGGGCTGCATGGAGGAGTCGATGGAGGCTTTCCGGGAAGGGCGGGCGCCCCGGTGGAAGAAGCTCTGATGCGCAACCCGATCAAGCGCGGACGTCCCGCGAAGCTTTCGCCGGACCAGATCGTTGCCGAGGCTGTCGAGCTGATCATGGATGCGTCTGGCAAGCCTTTCTCTATTCACCGTCTGGCCGGGGTGCTGGAAGTTACCCCCATGGCAATCTATCGGCATTTTCGGAACAAGGATGAATTGATGCAGGCCGTTGCCCAGCAACTCATGGACGGTTTGCAGCCGCAGATACCGGAGGCCGACTGGCCGGAGCAGCTGCGGGCCTGGGCATTCGCGGCGCGCGCGCATTTTCTGGAGAAGCCTGCGCTGTTCGGCATCCTCGGCTGGAAGGAGCATATCGCCGGTGCGTGGCTGCGGCAGATTGCGGTCATTGGCAGGATTGTCACCAGGACCGGACTGCAGAAGAACGCGTTGGCCGAAGCGGTTCAATGGACTGCCAACACCCTGATGGGAAGTATCTACTTTGAGATATCTTCCCGGGACTCGGGCTACCGGGTGAGTCCTGAAGACCTTGAGTCACTGCCACCGGAAGACGCGAGAATTGTAAAAGACATCATGAAGCGCCTGCTGCAGAAAGATGCGGATGCAGTGTTCGGGGATTGTGTGGAGCGGGTGATAGAGGCCCTCAGGGCGCGCAGCCAGGCGCCAGTACCCGGCTTGCCGGCAAGTGCCGTACGGCGGAAGATACCACGCTGACATAATATGCCCATTTAACTGGCTGCAAGCGCTAACGCCTGTCGCGTCCGAAGGCGCGATAATCGGGCGCATGGTATTTGGCCAGGAGCAAACTGTGATGAGTGAAGGCACCAACGTATATAACAAGGTTGAACTGGGTGTCCAGCACTACGGCGAGGATGGCTATGAGGTCATTCTGGTGGACGAGCCGGAGGAGGGCGTCAGGCGCATCACTCTCAACCGTCCCGAGAAACGCAATGCCCTGAATCACGCGCTGCGGGGCGAGCTGCTGCACGCGCTGCAGCAGGGTGACCGCGATCAAGGCGTCCGTGTGCAGATCGTGCGCGGCGCGGGCACCAGCTTCTCCGCCGGTTACGACCTGGGGGGCGGCAACGAGGGTTATGGCTATCCCTTCCACACGGCCGGAGGTGACGGCCAGTGGCCGCGGCACGTGACCGAGGGCTGGATGGGTATCTGGGACCTGGCCAAGCCGGTCATCGCCCAGGTGCACGGTTACTGCCTGGCGGGCGGTAGTGAGCTGGCCACCGGCTGCGACCTTGTCTACATGGCAGACGACGCGAAGATGGGCTATCCCGCGGTGCGTTTCGGCACCCCCGACATGCAGTTCCACCCCTGGCTGGTGGGCATGCGCAAGGGTATGGAAATGCTGCTCACCGGGGATTCCCTGTCCGGCGTCGAGTGCGCCGCCCGGGGCTGGGCCACCGACAGTTTTCCCGGGGAGGAACTGGAGCAAAGAGTGCTGGATATCGCGCGCAGGATCGCGCTGCTGCCCCCGGACATCGTCCAGCTCAACAAGCGCGCGGTGCACCGCCAGATGGATGTGATGGGGCTGCGCCAGGGTATCCGCGCCGGTACCGAGCTGTGCGCGCTGGGTACCCACCAGCCTGCGTTCAAGCAGTTTATCGGCAACATCGAGTCGGGCGGGTTGACGACGGCGCTGCAGCAGCGCGACCAGAAGTTCGGCGATTACCGGGCCGGCCGCGACAAGGACGAGGCGTGAGTCATTGTGTTTGCGGTGCTCCCCGGCGAGTGTCGCCTGGGGAAACAAGCGGGAGAGGTGAGTTATGAGATTGCAGAACAAGGTCGCCATTATTACCGGCGCGGGGCAGGGCATAGGCGCTGTGACCGCCCGTCGCATGGCCGAGGAGGGCGCAAAAGTGGTGCTCGCCGCCCGCCGCCTGAACCTGCTGGAAGAGGTTGTCGCCGAAATTGAAGCCGCCGGTGGTACCGCGATGGCCTGCAGCTGCGATGTTTCCGACGAGGAGTCAGTGAAGCAACTGGTCGCTGCGACCGTGCAGGCCTACGGCAAGCTGGATATCGTGGTGAACAACGCGGTGCTGATGGTCCCGGGCATGTTGGCCAACCACAGCACCAAAGCCTGGCACCAGAACTTCCGGGTCTCCCTGGACGGCGCCATGTTCCTGATGCGCGAGTCCTTCGCCCAGCTCAAGGCCAATTGCGGCGCGGTCGTCAACGTCGCGTCCGTGTGCGGGCTGCTGGGTTCGGTGGGCACAGCCGGTTACAGCGCCGCGAAAGCGGGCATGATAGCGCTGTCGCGAAACGCGGCGATAGAGTGGGGCAAGCAGGGAGTGCGGGTGAATACCGTCATTCCCGGCGTGTTCCTGACGCCACCCACGCTGGGGTTGCTGCCCGACGAGAAAGCCCAGCAGGCGACGGCCAAATCCGTCCCCATCGGTCGCATCGGCGACCCTGTGGAATGCGCCAATGCTATCCTGTTCCTGGCCAGTGACGAGGCCTCCTATATCACCGGCGCCGAGCTGGTGGTGGACGGCGGGCGCACCGCGGAGCTCAATACCGGCACTGCGAGCTGGGATTAGGAGGCAGCATATGGACAAGGATCTGCTGGCGCGGGTCGACCGGCTGGAGTCACTGGACGAGATCCGCCAGTTGGCGGCGAAGTATTCCCTGTCCCTGGACATGCGCGACCTCGATGCCCATGTGAACCTGTTCGCGCCGGATATCCGGGTCAGCCGGGAAAAAGTGGGCCGCGCCCATCTCAAGCGCTGGCTGGACGATACCCTGCGCCTGCAGTTTACCGGTACCTCCCACCACATCGGCAACCACGTGATCGAGTTCGACGACCCCGACCATGCCCACGGGGTGGTCTATTCAAAGAACGAGCACGAAACCGGCGACGAGTGGGTCATCATGCAGATGCTGTACTGGGACAACTACGAGCGCATCGACGGTCGCTGGTATTTCCGCCGCCGCCTGCCCTGCTACTGGTACGCCACCGATCTCAACAAGCCGCCCATCGGCGACAACAAGATGCGCTGGCCCGAGCGGGAACCCTACGAGGGCGCCTATCACGATCTGTGGCCGTCCTGGCAGGCGTTCTGGGCCAATCCACCCGGTGACGGGGAGCCGCAGGTCGCCGCGCCCGCGCCGCTGGAACAGTTTCTGAATACCATGCGTCGCGGCGCCCCGGAACCGAAAATACGGATCCGCTAAGGCGTGTCGTGGCCGTTCACACCACCCAGGAATCAGCTATGGATATTTTTTCGGGCGTAACACTCGGGCAGATTGCATTGGCCAACCGTATTGTAATGGCGCCTATGACCCGCAGCCGCGCGGGCGCGGACGCGGTGCCCACCGCGATGATGGTGGATTACTACAGCCAGCGCGCCGGCGCCGGCCTGATCATTTCCGAGGGCATCGCCCCCAGCGCCGATGGCCTCGGTTACTGCCGCACACCCGGGCTTTACAACGAGGCCCAGGTGGCGGCCTGGTCCCGGGTGACGGCGGCCGTCCACGCGGCGGGGGGCAAAATCGTCGCCCAGTTGATGCACGTGGGGCGGGCGGCCAGCCACCTCAACAAGCCGGCCGGCAGCGAGACCGTCGCGCCTTCGGCCATTCGCGCCCGGGGTGAAATCTATACCGACCAGGCGGGCATGGCGCCCTTTGACGAGCCCCGCGCCCTGGACACGCAGGAGATT
>JAOUDU010000147.1 GCA_029859085.1 Gammaproteobacteria bacterium
GGGACAGGATCTCGATCGCCTGCAGGGCCTGCTGGACAGTTACGGTAACGCATCCCCGGTGCACCAACTGGCGCTGAACTGGCTGCGTGACAATGCGCCGGCCGGGGGCAGGCGCTGCCTGGTGCACGGCGATTTTCGCAACGGTAACCTGCTGGTGGATGAACAGGGCCTGGTGGCCGTGCTGGACTGGGAGCTCACCCACATCGGCTACCCGGCCGAGGACCTCGGGTATATCTGCGGCAATGTCTGGCGTTTCGGCCGCAGCGGCAAACCCGTCGGCGGGTTCGGCGAATACGAGGACCTGCTGGCGGGTTATCGCGCGGCGACGGGCAGCGCCCCGACGTTGCGGGAATTGCGCTACTGGGAAGTATACTGTGCCCTCAACTGGGGACTGGTGTGCCTTACCATGATACAGATGTACCGCAGCGGCCAGGACCGCAGCCTGGAGCGGGCGGCGGTGGGGCGGCGTATGTCCGAATCGGAAATTGACCTGCTGCTGTTGCTGGAGGAACCCGGCCCATGAGTGAGACCCGGGCGGATGAATTGTTGCTGGCGGTCCAGGCCTTCCTGCGCAGCGAGGTGCTGCCGCAGCTGGAGGGGTTCACTGCCTACAATACCCGGGTGGCAGCCAACAGCCTTGCCATTGTAGCCCGGGAGTTGCAGCTGGGGCCGGAACTGGATGCGCTCGATGATGCTATTGCGAGCCTGCTTGGGCTCGATCCGGCGGCTGGCCCCATCCCGCAACAGGTGGCCCTCGGTCTCAGGAATGGTGAGCTGGTGCCGGACGCAACCCTGCTGGATTACCTCAGGCAGCGCGCGCTCAAGGCACTGGAAATAGACAACCCGAAGTATTCCGGGTACCTGCAGGCGTGCGAGCGCTGGCGGGCAGACAGGAGACAATAGTCCATGGTGGAATTCGAGTTCGACTGTGCTGTGGAAGAGGTATTCGGACTGTTGACCGATCCGGATTTTGTGGTCGAGCGCAGCCTTGCCCTGGGCGACCTGGAGTCGAGCTGCAAAGTACAGGAGCGCGGGGAAGTGACGGTGGTGGTCTCTGACCGCAAGGTGCGGCGCGACATACCCTCCTTCCTCGCGAGGATCTTCGACCCGGTGCAGACCATACGCATGACCGAGACCTGGCGTCCCAATGACGACGACAGCGGCTGGGTGTGCCGGCAGGAGGTGGAGATCCGGGGACAGCCGATCTCGGTTAATGCCGATATCGAGCTGTTTGCAACCGGGGACGGCTGCTGTTACCAGCTCGAGCAGCGGGCGAGGGCGAAAATTCCGCTGATCGGCGCCAGAGTCGAGAAATTCGCCGTGAGCCAGGCCCTGGAGGGCTGCCGGGCGGAGATGGACTACCTCGAGCAGGCCCTGGGCTGACGCCCCGGGGGCCCATAGCCCCTGACAGCGGTCGGATTTGCTAACCAGGCCGCAAATATTGCCGGGTTTTTCCCTTAATCTGGTCCCTGCCTGCGCCAGATCAAGCCCCCGCTGTCAAGAGTGTGATTGACTGCCATTAGCGGTAAATTGACCCATGGGTATGTTTTTCGATAAACCAGGATTAGGGAGTTGCAGCTGATGTCATTTCGCGACAAGCGCAAGTACGCCCTGGCCATGGACCAGGCCGGGAATTACGAGCAGTGGAAAGAGGCCGCACAGGCCTATGATGTCGCCACCGGGATGGACCACTGGCGCAAGCGCGACCAGTCCAGCCAGTTCGACAACGTCTCTATCCGCATTCGCCTCGACCGGCTTCGCTCGATGCGGGCGCGGCACGACTACCGCGGCCTGCTGTTCAGCCTCAACGAGGGCATCCACGGCAATATGGCGGGCATGGGCAAGTCCTCCCTGTACGAGCGTTCGGTCTTCGGCACCAAGCAGCTGATCCACGACTATGTCGAGGAGATCGTCGATGCGCTGGAGCTGCTGGCCACCCCGGCGGTGGACGATATCAGTTTTGAGGAGAAGCTGGAGTTTTTCCGCCGCGCCCATCACTGCTTCGGCCGCACCGCGCTGCTGATGAGTGGCTCAGGCACGCTGCTGTACTTTCACGTGGGCGTGGTAAAAGCGCTGTGGGAGCAGGGTCTGCTGCCGAAAATCATGTCCGGCTCCAGCGGCGGCTCCATAGTGGGCAGCCTGCTGTGTACCCACAACGACAAGGAGCTGGCCAAATTATTTGACCCGGAGTTCCTGCTGGCGGAAGCCGAGCAGGAAAGCGGTTTCATGCGTACACTGGGCGGCCTGCGCCCGAAGCTGCTGCAGGTGGAAGAGGTGCAGGAACTGATCGAGCGCCTGATCCCCGACATGACCTTCCAGGAGTCCTTTGAGCACAGTGGCCGGCTGCTCAATGTCTCCGTGGCACCGGCCGAGACCCACCAGACCTCCCGCCTGCTGAACGCGACCACCTCGCCCAATGTGCTCATTCACAAGTCGGTGATGGCATCGGCGGCGGTACCGGGGGTGTTCCCGCCGGTGACCCTGGAAGCCCGCGACAAGTGGGGTGAGCGCCAGCCCTACCTGCCGTCCAGGAAATGGGTGGACGGGTCGGTCAGCGACGACCTCCCGACCAAGCGGCTGGCCCGGTTGTACGGGGTCAATCACTACATCGTCAGCCAGGCGAACCCTGCGGTGCTGCCGTTTGTGACCGACGGCCGCCGCCAGGGGGGCACCCTGGCCATTCTCACCAATGCCAGCCGGCGCACGGCCCGGGAGTGGCTGAACGCCGGTGCGGCAATCCTGCACCGGCCCCTGAACAGGTCCGGCACCCTGTCGAAAGTCGCCAACATCGCCCTGTCGATGGTGAACCAGGACTACGTCGGAGATATCAATATCCTGCCGCGCAACCGCTTCTACAACCCGATGAAGCTGCTCGCGCACCTCTCGCCGGATGAAATCATGAAGCTGGTGTCCTCCGGTGAGCGATCCGCCTGGCGCAAGATCGAGATGATCCGGGTGCAGACGCATATCAGCCGTACCCTGGACAGGATACGGAACGACTTCGAAGAGGAGGCGCTGCGCAGCAGCCATCCTTCCGGGGGCCGCCGCCGGGCGGCCTAGCCCCTGTCGCAAGCAACCGCTGTAACAAAATGTCAATTTCGGCAACAGCTGCGGTCATTGCATAGGCGCTGACCAGGCAGCAATATCGGGCCTGTTTTTTTTATCTCTCCACAGCCACCCATCCCCCGGAGCAACCGATGAGTAATCCAGCTTATATTTTCGATGCCGTGCGCACCCCGCGCAGCAAGGGCAAACCCGGCGGCAGTCTCTACAGTGTCAAGCCGGTTGACCTGGGCGCCGGCCTGCTGCGGGAATTGCAGTCTCGCCACAACCTGGACACCTCCTACGTGGACGACGTTGTCATGGGCTGTGTGACCCCGGTGGGCGAACAGGGCTCGGATGTGGCCAAGATGATCGTGCAGAACGCCGACTGGGATGAATCCGTGCCCGGCGTACAGCTCGACCGGTTTTGCGCCTCCGGCCTGGAGGCGGTGAATATCGCCGCCCAGAAAATAGCCTCCGGCTGGGAGGACCTGGTGGTCGCCGGCGGTATCGAGTGCATGTCCAGGGTGCCCATGGGATCCAACGGCGGTGCGATGGGTGGTGACGTGGCCTTCAGCCTGAAAACCGGCTTTGTGCCCCAGGGTATCGGCGCGGACACGATTGCCACCCTGGAGGGCTGGAGCCGGGAAGATGTGGATGCCTTCGCGCTGGAATCGCAGCGGCGCGCGGCCCACGCCCGGGACAGTGGCTGGTTCGACAAATCCGTGGTGCCGGTAAAGGACTGCAACGGCCTGACGGTGCTGGAGCGGGATGATTTCATCAAGCCCGCCACGACCATGGAGGGACTGGCTGGCCTGAAATCCTCTTTCGGGATGATGGGGCAGTTCGGCTTCGACGACGTAATCCTCGCCAGGTACACCACCCTCGACCGGATCGACCATGTGCATACCCCGGGTAACTCCTCGGGTATCGTCGATGGCGCCAGCGCGGTGCTGATAGGCAGCGAGAAAGCCGGCCGGGACCTCGGGCTGACGCCCCGGGCGCGCATCGTCGCCACTGCGGTGCTTGCCACGGATCCCACCATCATGCTCATCGGCCCGGGTCCTGCAGCGAAGAAATGCCTCGAAAAGGCCGGGCTGCAAATTTCCGACATCGACCTGTGGGAGATCAACGAGGCCTTCGCCGCAGTTGCCCTGCGCTACATGAAGGACCTGGGAATCGACCACGCGGTGACCAATGTCAACGGCGGGGCCATCGCGATGGGGCACCCCCTGGGGGCGACCGGCGCCATGCTGGTGAGCACGATGCTGGACGAGCTGGAGCGCCGCAACCTGAAGCGCGCCATGTTGTCGCTGTGTGTCGGCGGCGGCATGGGCATCTCCACCATTATCGAGCGCGTGTAGCATCCGCAGCGAATTGACGAATCGGGAACAGATCATGAGTGTATTCAAGTACGAAAAAGACGCCGACGGTATCGTGACCGTCACCATGGACATGACCGGTCCGGTGAATGCGATGAACGAGGAGTACCGGCAGGCGATGGCTGCGACCATCGACGCCCTGGAGCAGGAAAAGGACCTGGCGGGGGTGATTTTCGCCTCTGCCAAAAAGGTGTTTTTCGCCGGCGGCGACCTGAACGAGTTGCTGGCCGCGCAAAAGGGCAATGAAGCGGAGTTCATGGCTATGCTGCGGGTTACCAAGCACAACCTGCGCCGGCTGGAAAAATTGACGGTGCCGGTGGTGGCGGCCATCAATGGCGCCGCATTGGGGGGCGGTTTCGAGATATGCCTGTGCTGCAACTATCGAATAGCGTGGGACGATAAATCGGTCCAGCTCGGCCTGCCGGAAGTGACCCTGGGCCTGCTGCCCGGGGGCGGCGGCGTGGTCCGCATGGTCAATATGCTGGGCCTGGAAAAGGCGCTGCCCTACCTGCTCGAGGGCAGGAAAGTGGCACCGGCGGCCGCCCTGGCCGAGGGCATGATCCATGAAACCGTAACGACCGTGGCGGAACTGGTGCCCCGGGCTAAAGCCTGGATCCTGGCCAACAAGGACAGCGAGGACGCCGCGGTGCAACCCTGGGATCGCAAGGGCTTCCGTCTTCCCGGCGGCAATGTCAGCTCACCGAAGATAGCCCAGCTGGTCATGGGCGCGCCGGCGATGCTGCGGCAGAAAACCCGGGGACTGCTGCCCGCCCCGGAAAAGATACTCGACTGCGCCGTTGAGGCCGCCCGGCTGGATTTCGATACCGCGCTCGACGTGGAGTCCCGGGGCCTGACCTACCTCGCTGTTACCCCCCAGGCCAAGAACATGATCTCAACCTTTTTCTTCGGCATGAACAAGGTCAACGGCGGGGCCAGCAGGCCCAAAGGTATTGCCCCTTACACCACGAAAAAGGTCGGCGTGCTGGGCGCCGGCATGATGGGGCAGGGCATCGCCTACGTGTCCGCCATGGCGGGTATCGAGGTGGTGCTCAAGGATGTCTCCACGGAGGCCGCCGCGAAGGGCAAGGCCTACTCGGAGAAACTGCTGGAGAAGCAGGTTTCCCGCGGTCGAATGAATGAAGAAAAGAAAGCCGGTGTGCTGGGCCTGATCAAGCCCACCGCCGAGGACGCCGACCTGCAGGGCTGTGACCTGATCATCGAGGCGGTGTTCGAGAATATGGACCTCAAGCACAGGATCACCAAAGCGACGGAGAGCCGCCTGGCAGCGGATGGCGTATGGGGCTCCAACACCTCAACCCTGCCCATCACCCAGCTGGCCCAGGCCAGCAGCAAACCGGAAAACTTCATCGGCATCCACTTCTTTTCCCCGGTGGACAAAATGCCGCTGGTGGAGATCATCTGCGGCGAGAAGACGTCGGACGAAACGCTGGCGAAGGCCTTTGACTACACCCGCCAGATCCGCAAGACGCCGATCGTGGTCAACGACTCCATGGGCTTTTTCACTTCCCGCACCTTCGGTACCTGCCTGGACGAGGGAGTGCGGCTGTTGAGCGAGGGCGCGCACCCGGTGCAGATCGAAGCGATGGGCAAGGCCATCGGCATGCCGGTCGGCCCCCTGGCCGTGTATGACGAGGTCAGCCTGGAATTGAGTCGCAAGGCCCAGGAAACCTGGAAGGAGATGGGCGTGCTGGACAAGTGGGGCGACGGCACGGTGCTGCGCTCGGTCATCGACACGATGGTGGGCGAACACGGTCGCGGCGGCAGACACCACGGCGGCGGGTTCTATGAGTATTCGGCTGATGGCGGCAAGGCCATTTGGCCCGGGCTATTCGACCTCTACTACAAGCCGGATGCGCAGTTCAGCGAGCAGGACATGAAGGACCGGCTGCTGTTCCGGCCGGTCATCGAGTCCCTCAAGTGCCTGGAGACAGGTGTGCTGCGCTCGGTGGCGGACGGCAATATCGGCTCCATCATGGGGATCGGCGCGCCGGTGTGGACCGGCGGCTATATCCAGTTCGTGAACACCTACGGGCTGCAGCACTTTGTCGATCGCTGCAGGGAGCTTGAGCAGAAGTACGGTGAGCGCTTCGCGCCGCCGCAGATCGCATTGGACCACGCCGCCTCAGGGGAGATTTTCGCATGAGAGCATTTACCGAAGAACAGCAGATGTTCAGGGGCGCCTACCGGAAATTCCTGGAGACCGAGGTGCAACCCCATATGCCCCGCTTTCGCGAGCAGGGCATCGTCGACCGGGAGATCTTCAAGAAGGCCGGCGACCAGGGCTTCCTGATGATCTGGCCGGACGAGAAGTACGGTGGCATGGGGGACAACG
>JAOUDU010000148.1 GCA_029859085.1 Gammaproteobacteria bacterium
TTCGAGCTGACTGTAAGCAACACGGGTACCAGCACGATGCCTGTCGGCTGGGCGCTGCACAGTTATTTTCCGGTCAGGGACACTGCAACAGCCACTGTGCCGGAGCTGGTGGGTAGTGAGTACCTGGACCAGACTGACAATGCCCGTATAAAACGTCTGGCTCGAAACCTGGATTTCAGTCGTCATACCGATGCGGTTTTTACCCAGTCTCCTGATGCCATCACCCTGGTAAGACCCGAAGGAAATATTGAAATTTCCACCGAAAACGCACCGACTACTGTTGTCTGGAATCCCTGCAACCTGGCGAATACCATGGCGGATCTGGGCCCGGGAACGCAGCAGCAATTTGTCTGTGTCGAACGAGGCGTTGCATTTGGTGATTGCTGGCAGGTTGCCGCTGGAGATTCAACCAGGGCCGCGATGAGATTGTGCATGGTCCCAGTACAGGTATTGCCCGATACTGATGTCCGGTATGGCACATGCAACCCGGCTCAACCAGGCGGAACTACCGATTGTCATACTCGGGAATGCGGTCTATGAAAGGAATTCAATTCATCGGTTGCTCGAGGAATCGCTGTTGAATCAGGAGTTTTGAAACTTCACCACTTGTTCCACTATACTCCCAGCGGTGCCCGCTCGGCTTTCACCCTGTTGTGAACAGTGAGCATCTCGATGACGCCAATTCCGTGCCCCCGGACCAATACCCAGGCAGGCTATTACATTGATAGTGAACGCTTCAGCCGCCGGCAGAAGCCTGATAAGGAGCCAACATGAGCGACAAGCACCCCGACTTTGAAGCGCACGATTTCTTCCGCAGCGACCGGTTCGTGAACGATCCGTACTCCTACTTCGATTACCTGAGAGAGCAGTCTCCGGTTTTGCGTGAGCCGCATCAGGGCATCTTCATGGTAACGGGCTACGACGAGGCCATCGAAATTTACAATGACCCCGGTCGATTCTCCTCCTGCATGTCGACGACCGGGCCGATGATGGGCTGCCCGATTCCCCTGGAGGGGCACGAAAACGAGGACATTTCCGGGCTGATCGAGGCCTATCGCGACAAAACGCCATTCAGCGACCAGATCACCACCATGGATCCGCCGGAGCATACCAAACACCGGGCGTTGCTGATGGCCCTGATCACCCCGAAGCGCCTCAAGGAAAACGAGCACTTCATGTGGGAATTGGCCGAGCAGCAGATCGATGGCTTCATTTCCCGTGGCGAGTGCGAGATTATGGCCGACTTCGCCCAGCCTTTCGCCGTACTGGTTATCTCCGATCTCCTGGGCGTACCAGCCGAGGACCGGATAAAGTTCCGTAAGCACCTCCTGCGACAGGAACAGGAGCATGGAATCGGAATAGGCGGCGTGGAAGAGGGCGAAGTCCAGCACTCACCGCTGGAATGGCTATACGATACCTTCTCGTCGTATATCGAAGACCGCCGGAGCAGCCCCAGGGGGGATATCCTCACGGGACTCGCGAAAGCCACCTTTCCCGACGGCTCGGTACCGGAGCCTCTCGATGTCGCCCGGATTGCCGCCAACCTTTTCGCCGCCGGGCAGGAAACCACGGTGCGACTGCTCAGTTACGCCTTCCAGGTGATCGGCGATAGGCCCGACCTCCAGCGACGCCTGCGCGAGGACCGCAGTCTCATCCCGAATTTTGTCGAGGAATGCCTGCGGATAGAGGGCCCGGTCAAGGGCGACTTCCGATTGGCGAAAAAGCCGACGCAGGTCGGCGGCGTCGATATCCCGGCCGGCTCCTTCCTGTATATCGCAAACAGCGCCGCCAACCGGGATCCCCGCATATTCGAGAACCCCGGGGAGTTCCAGATGGACCGAAAGAACGCCCGCTTGCATGTGGCATTCAGTCGCGGCCGCCACGCCTGCCCCGGGGCCCCACTGGCGCGGGCCGAAGCGGTCGTCAGCCTCAACCGGATGTTAGACCGGACCAGCGACATCCGTATCTCCGAAAAAGTCCACGGGTCGCCCGGGGCGCGACGCTACAGCTATCTCCCAACCTTCATCCTGCGCGGGTTGACGCACCTCAACCTGGAGTTTGACCCGGTGTCGGGTGGTTCAAAATGAAAGTTCATGTCG
Source organism: Gammaproteobacteria bacterium (assembly GCA_029859085.1). GTDB lineage: Bacteria > Pseudomonadota > Gammaproteobacteria > Pseudomonadales > Halieaceae > JARRPM01. The sequence continues at coordinate 2,100 of JAOUDU010000148.1, forward strand.
ACGCCCGGGTTTGCGCCGGTTTCGGGGTCTGCCTGGGGCTCTGCCCCGAGCTGTTCGAGTTGCACGACGACGGCTACGCCATCGTGCTGGTCAGCGAGGTGCCACCGGAACTCGAGGATGCCGTGCGCCAGGCGGTCAACCAGTGCCCCGCGACCGCAATTTCCCTCAGTGATGACCCCCGGTAGGTACTGACAAATCAACTCTATGCCATGGGCAGGCGCTACAGGTATGGGTCGCGAGCGACCGGGGCGAGAGAGCGAGGGAGCCGGCGATTCAGGTCGATGAACCAGGCTCGGAGACTCGTCACCGCCAATGTCGCCCTGAGACTACTGCAGGTGTTTGCCGAAGAAGTTGATAATCGCCGCATAGGCGTCCTGCGCCTCAGGCAACTGCGGCGAGTAAATGTAGCAGTGCCCCATGCCTTCACCCACAATCAGGCTGGAGTCCTTGCCCGCCTTGATCAGGGCCGAGTTGGTGACGATAGCCGGGCTCATATCCATCGCACGGGTGCCGGTAATAATCAGTGTCGGCGGAAAGTTTTTGAGAACCTCCGGGTGCATCGCGGGAGATACGGTAGCGTCTGTCATATCGGCCTTCGCGAAATAACCCCGCGTCATGTCCAGCTTCGGCTCGCCGGGGCCCGCTGGTGCCGGGAACGAGCCGTCGATATAGGCGGCAATATAGGCCGAATCGCCTGTCTCAAAGCGCACCCCGCCGGCACCGAATATTCCGATGGCCCCGGCTTGCGGCAAGCCGTGCGTGGGAAGCCAGCTGGCGGCCTGGGCGGTGAGCGAGCCGCCGGCTGAACAGCCGTAGATGCCAATATTCTGCGCCTTGTACTGTTTCAGCAGTTCCCGGTAGACACTGGCAACGTCCTCAACACCCGCGGGATGGGTTGCCTCGGGTGCCATGCGGTAATTGACGGATACCACCTTGTAGCCGCCGGACGCGGCGATGGGGGCGGACTCCAGTATTGAGCAGGAATCCCAACAGGTATTGAAGGCGCCTCCGTGCAGGTTGATAAGGACGCGCTCGGGATCGAAGCCCCGGTTTTTCGGGGTGACAATCCGTACCGGAATACCGCCGATTGATTCTTCAGCGACGGCGACGGGATACATTTCCAACATCCCCGCAACTTTCGGCGCGAGCATCGCATCGAGCGCCTTGCGGGATTTTGCGATATCCGGTTCCGCGGTGGGCAGCGTCCGTGGCATTTTCGACCGGAACTGCATTTGCTTGCGGGCCTCGGGGCTCACGAAATCCGACACGGGTAGATCAAACGCCGGCACGTGAACGGTACCGTCCGGGCCGAATTCGGGTCGGTTGCCCGGCTCTTCCCCGGCTTGAACATGAGCGACCAGTGCGGTGCATATCAGGCCCGCCGCGATATTAGTGAGTGTTGGTTTCACGATTTCATCCAGGTGTTATAGTGAATTGGGTTTGGCGATGTGCACCTGCAGAGATTCTAGCCCCTAACAGTACCCGGCCACAAACAGAGGCCACTAAAATGGAACAGGCCTGATCGGCTAAAGCCATTGGATGACGCCTGGCGGCGCTGCCACCATTTCACTGCCGGGGTTTTTTGCGACGAACGCCTCCACTATTCAACGAATAGGCTATGCTCAACTGAACGCACATGAGGTGTAACCATGAATGACATACGTATCCCCGATTCCATGCCCCGCTGGATCAAGGACCATGTCGCCCTGTATTTGCGCGATGGAGAAGCGGGCCACTATTGGGATGCTTCCCTCGGGGGTGGAAAGGGCATGCTGACTACGCTGCTCCTGACTACCACCGGAAGGAAGTCAGGCCAGCCGTCGATCCTGCCTTTGATCTATCGCCCGACCGGCACCGGGGGCTTCTGTGTGATTGCCTCCAAGGGTGGTGCTCCGGCGCACCCGTCCTGGTACCTGAATCTGGAGGCAAACCCCAGGGTTCATATTCAGGTCGCAACCGAGGAGTATGATGCGGTAGCCAGGGTGGCAGAGGGCGAGGAACGGGATCGACTCTGGACGCTTATGGTGGACTACTATGCGCCCTACACCGATTACCAGGCTGCCACTCAGCGAAAGATCCCGGTAGTGGTGTTGGATCCGGCGTGAGGGTACTGACAAGTTAGTCCAGGCGCCGGGGCTGGGGCTGCCCAGGGCGATCTCCCAGGCCCGACAATGAGGTATCAGTCACCGCATTTGGACTCATTTGTAGCGGATATCTGGACCTGGTCCCCACCCTTCGAGCAAGAATGAATTAACCTGTCAGTCGCTGCTAGTGCGGCCCCGGCTGCATGTGGTGGATGGGGTTGCCGTCCACCGCTGTGGCCGCGGAGTTCTCCAGTTTCTTGATGTCCTCCTCGGTCAGCGTGGGCCGGTCCACCTTGATCGTCAGCTTGTTGAGCTTGGCGGTCAACGGGAACGGCGGCTTGTAGTCCGCATCGTTCACCCCGGTCAGCGTGTCGGAGCCGATATCGAAGCTCTCGTCCCACTGCAGGATCATGGGCATGGTCCGCTCCATCACCTGGGTCTGGGCGACCTTGCCGTCCACCTTGAGAGTCCCGGTACCCGGGCGCCCGAGGCCGCTCATATGTTCGTTGGTAGTGAAAAAGATTCAATCGAAATCGGCACCGGTGAGTACAACAGGAAGCTCGACGCTAAAATCGCCGAAATCAAACAGCAGTGTAACTTGCAATAGTTAGCCCCGGGCGAATTGACATTTCAGGCAGCAAACAGCAATTCGAATATTTTTCGGGGTATCGCCAGGTTAACGGGCCGGCATGATCTGCCTCAGAATTTCAGGGGCAGCTCGAGGTGCTCGGCAAAAATTCTGTTTCGCTGTTCTATAAGTATGGGGTCATACCCCGATATGGATTTCGCCAGAACCCCCCAGATTTTCCGGAGCCCGTCGGGTGCCGGACACTGGTCCGGCGGTAACGTTTCCAGCATATTCGAAAAGTAGGCCCAGTAAACGTCTGCCGCACTGAACGCTTTGCCTACCAGGAAATGGGATCCCTTTTCGCGCTGCGCCGCGATATGGGAAGCGAGGTAGCTCAAAAAGCTTTCTATTTTGATTTTGCTTGAATCGATTGCGTTCTCATCATACTGGTATTCAGCGTACATCGGGTTTTTAGCGGCATTGGGTCCTTGTGCTTGAATGCCTGCATGAAACATGAGTATCCTGGCATTCCAGGCCATCCCGTTCTCGCCGGCTATCTCGTTGATCAGTCCCACCATAAACACTCTGTCATCACGGTTCTCGGGCATCAGGCTTGGGCCACTGCCCAGCCTTTCCGCAAGATCCAGCAACTCCAGCCAGCGCACCCTGGGAACCTCATTCTCATAAATGGCTACAGGTGCGTTTCTATGGCCAGTCCACTCAACCAGGGCTTTATTGTCATCTCCGGCGATCTGCTGGACGGGCAGGTACGTGACATTACGCAGTGTGAATATTGCTTTTGCCGCTTCGCTCCACGGTCCGGGCACGCCCCGGGTCAATACGAGGCGCAAACCCGGTCGTGTGCGAGCTTCTTCCACAGTTAGATATTCCATTCGTTTTTTCTCCGGTTTGCCAGGTATGTGCGGGTGATCAGCCCAGCGCCTGTTGCTAGACCTGCTTTATGCACATAGTACCCTATGGTGATCGCTACTTTCGAACCTCTATACCTTCCGCTGCCAGGCCATACAGCAGGCCTCTCGCTTTCGCTGATATCCGGCCTGGTGTGGCCGCGATATCGGCGCCAATCGCATAGGCGCGCTGGACTGCGGGGCGGTTGCCAACGCGCTCGAACCACTGCTTCAGATGCACAGTAGCGTCGATATCCTGGCCTTGCAGTTCATGCAGCGTGACCCACCCCCAGCACGCCATATCCGCGATCGAATATTCATTGTTGGCGATCCAGTCATTACCTTCCAATTGCTTATCGAGTATCCGCCACAGGCGCGCCACTTCGTTCACAAAGCGGGCTTTCGCCAGTGGAATATCCTCGGGGCAATATGCATTGAAGTAATTTGCCTGCCCACCCATGGGGCCCATCCCGCCCATTTGCCACATCAGCCATTCCAGTACCTTGGACCTTCTCACCGGATCTGTTGGATAAAACTGGCCGGTCTTTTCGCCGAGATAGATCAGGATGGCGCCGGATTCCATGATTGAAACCGGCTGGCCCGTTCCATCGAGAACCTCGTGATCAACAATGGCTGGTACACGGTTGTTGGGACTTACCTTGAGGAAGCCAGGCTCGAATTGTTGCCCCTCGAGTATATTTACCGGTAGGACCCGGTAGGCCAAACCGGTCTCCTCGAGGAAAATGGAAATTTTCCAGCTATTGGGGGACGGAAAATAGTAAAGATCAATCACCGTGCAATCCACTCCACAGCAAATAGCAAGCCTCGCGAGCAAGCATAAGCTGACTTGTCAGTACCGGCCTTCCCTTCTATTGCCCGCCTATGCCTGAGGTCCTCGCATTCGCCTTGATGAGCTCTGCATCAGCGGGAAGCAGGACGCCAGCGTCCACAGCCGCGTCGGTGGTTTTGTCGATGGCGTCGACGTAGGCCTGGTGCGTGGGGTAAAGCGACCCCAGGCGGACTTCGTCGAACAACTCGGTAGTCCCGAACAGGAAGCAAGGTAGAG
>JAOUDU010000149.1 GCA_029859085.1 Gammaproteobacteria bacterium
GCAATTGGGCCGGGAGCTGTGCTGCACGGCGGACCCGCTGCTGGACTGCGTGGCGCTGGCGCGGCAGGAGCTCGATATTGGCGATCCCGCGGCTGTTGCACGCTGCCTGTCCGCGCAGGCGCCCGCCGCGATCATCAACGCCGCGGCCTACACGGCAGTGGATGCCGCCGAGAGCAATGCCGCGGCTGCCCACCGCGCCAATGCCGAAGGCCCCGCCAACCTGGCCCGGGCCTGCAGTGACATGGGCATCCGCCTGGTGCATGTCTCCACTGATTTCGTGTTCGATGGCAAGTCCTCGCGACCCTACGATCCCGGTGCGCCCACTGGCCCGTTGGGGGAATACGGTCGCAGCAAACTGGCGGGCGAGCGGGCGGTTCTGGAGTTATGCCCGCAGGCAATGGTGATGCGCAGCGGTTGGGTATACTCGCGCTTCGGCAGCAACTTCGTAAAAACCATGCTGCGCCTGATGGCCGAACGGGACGAGTTGGGCGTGGTGGCGGACCAGGTCGGCACGCCCACCTGGGCCAGGGGCTTGGCTGGGGCACTGTGGGCAGCGGCGTCGCGCCCCGGCTTGAGCGGTGTCTACCACTGGAGTGACGAGGGAGCGTGCAGCTGGTACGACTTCGCGGTGGCAATCTGCGAGGAAGCCGTTGCCCTGGGCCTGCTGGCCAGGCCGGTGAAGATCAGGCCCATTGCCAGCAGTGAGTACCCGACCGCGGCGCAGCGACCCGCGTACAGCGTTTTGGACAAAACCGCCAGCTGGCGGGACCTGGCCCTGCCGGCAGTGCCCTGGCGAACGCAGCTGCGCAGTATGCTGGTGGATCTGAAGGAGACGAAGGATGAGTAAATCCCTGTTGGTAACAGGAGCCGCCGGATTTATCGGCGCCAATTTCGTGCACTACTGGGCGCGCCAGCACCCCGCCGATCGGCTGGTTGCTTACGATGCCCTCACCTATGCGGGCAATCTCGCCAACCTCGACGGTTTGCGGGGCCAGCCCAATTTTACGTTCGTCCACGCGGACATCTGCGATTACGACCGGGTGCTGCAAACGATGCGCGAACACGCGGTGGACACGGTGGTGCATTTCGCCGCCGAGAGCCATGTCGATCGCTCGATCAGCGGCCCGGACGCGTTTATCGAAACCAACGTGGTGGGCACCCACAGCCTGTTGAAGGCGGCCCGGGAAGCCTGGCTGGGGGGCGCCGACGCGGTACCCCACCGCTTCCACCATGTCTCCACGGATGAAGTCTACGGCTCCCTCGCCGCCACCGCCCCCGCCTTTACCGAGGAGCACAAGTACGAGCCCAACTCACCCTATTCGGCAAGCAAGGCGGCGTCTGATCACCTGGTGCGCGCCTACCACCACACCTACGGCCTGCAGGTGACGACCAGCAACTGTTCCAACAACTACGGCCCGTTTCACTTCCCGGAGAAACTGATACCCCTGTGCATCACCAATATCCTGCGGGGCTTGCCCCTGCCGGTGTACGGTGACGGCAGCAATATTCGCGACTGGCTCTACGTGGAAGACCACTGCCGCGGTATCGAGCTGGTTCTGCAGGGCGGCGCGGTGGGGGAGACTTACAATATCGGTGGCAACAACGAGTGGCGCAACCTCGCCATCGTCGAGCTTCTGTGCGATTCGCTGGATGCGCGGTTTGCCAAAGATGCGGAGTTGGCACGGCGTTTTCCCTCTGCGCCCGGTGCTTCCGGCGCCAGTGCGCGCGAACTGGTCACATTCGTTGAAGACCGCGCCGGCCACGACTGGCGCTACGCCATAGATGCCCGTCGCATTACCGATGAGCTGGGCTACCTGCCGCAGGAAAGTTTCGAGACCGGCCTGGAACGGACGCTGGACTGGTTCCTGGCGAATGAGGACTGGTGGCGGCCGTTACTTATGAAGTAATCTCAAAGTTCAGCGGACACGTCTCTTAGCCTTAGCTCTGTGCGTTATCCACCCGAGCCGCGGTTGTGGGAAGTCTCCTGCCAGGACACGCTACAAGCACATCCATGTGCGCTCGGCTTCGGCCACACCCGATAAAGCGGGGTGGGCTCTCCATGGCCTCAGACGGTCCTGGCAGGAGACTTCCCACATCCACGACTCTCTCTTGGTGCAACTTATTCGTTCAGCCGTTTCCCTCATTAGAGGTTTGGTGGCGAGACGTGGATGCAGCCGAGCCTACATGGACGTACTTGCGGCGTGTCCAGAGGGGCACACCCTGTAGCCGCGCTCGGGTGAACAATAACTAAACCGGGGCAGGTTCAGTCTGAATCTTGGCGAATGTACCGGTCTAGTCAAACAGCGGCACATCACCCCAGGCCAGCCCAGCGCGATCCTTGGCGGACAACTGCGGTAATTCGCCCTCGGGTATGGGCCAGTCGATGCCGACGGTGGGATCGTCCCACGCCAGGCTGATTTCGCTGGCGGGGTGGTAGATGTCGGTGCATTTGTACTGGAAGTCGGCGAATTCAGAGGTGACGTAGAAGCCGTGGGCGAAGCCCGGCGGGACCCACAGCATATGGTGGTTGTCGGCGCTGAGGTATTCCCCGTACCACTGCCCCAGGGTCGGAGAGGAACGGCGCAGGTCCACCACCACATCGAACACCTCGCCCGATGTCACCCGCACCAGTTTGCCCTGGGTGTGCCGGGTCTGGAAATGCATGCCGCGCAGGATACCCCGGGCAGAGCGGCTGTGATTGTCCTGCACGAAGCTCAAATCGAAGCCGGCGGCGCGGAAAGTCTCCGCATTCCAGCTCTCCAGGAAGAAACCGCGCTGGTCGCCGAACACGCTGGGCTTGAGCAGGAAGACGTCCTTGAGTGGTGTCGCCTCAAACTTCATCGAACACCACGCCGTCATCGTTGAGCAGCTTTTGCAGGTAGAGGCCGTAGCCGCTTTTCTCCAGGGGCGCGGCGAGGGCCAGCAACTGCTCGGCGGTGATATAGCCCATGCGGTAGGCCACTTCCTCGGGACACGCAATTTTCAGGCCCTGGCGCTCCTCCACCACCCGGATGAAATTGGCCGCGTCCAGCAGGGAGTTGTGGGTGCCCGTGTCCAGCCAGGCGGTGCCGCGGCTCATCACCTCGACCCGCAGGTCCCCGCGCGCCAGGTAGGCCTTGTTGATGTCGGTGATTTCGAGTTCGCCCCGGGGGGAAGGGCGGATGTTGCGGGCGATATCCACCACGTCGTTGTCGTAGAAATAAAGTCCGGTAACCGCGTAGTGGGAGCGCGGTTTGGCCGGTTTTTCCTCGATGTCCTGCGCCACGCCCGCGGCGTTGAAACTCACCACACCGTAGCGCTCGGGGTCCTGCACATAGTAGGCGAACACGGAGGCCCCGTGGTCGCAGCTGGCCGCATTCCGGAGTTTTTTGGTAAACCCGCCGCCGTAGAAAATGTTATCACCCAGCACCAGGCTGGCGGGGGACTTGCCGATAAAATCCGCCCCGAGGATGAAGGCCTGGGCCAGTCCGTCGGGGCTGGGCTGCACCGTGTAGGCGATATTGACGCCCCACTGGCCGCCGTCACCCAGCAGGTCGCTGAAAGCAGCCTGGTCCCGCGGGGTGGTGATCACCAGGATATCCCGGATTCCGGCCAGCATGAGGGTGGCCAGGGGATAATAGATCATCGGTTTGTCGTAGATCGGCATCAGCTGTTTGCTGACGGTGCTGGTCAGTGGATGGAGGCGGGTTCCCGACCCGCCGGCCAGGATGATGCCTTTGTAAGATGTGGCGGGCATGGGATGCAATCCTTTGAGTTGGCGGCATTATAGCGGCAAAACAGCGGGTATAGCGAACAGGCTGACTGTGCATACCGGACTTGTGCAACTCGCATGCGATCGCAAATGGGGTGGATTTCTAGCCCCGGGCTGATTAAAATATGAGCTCTTTCGGCATGCGGAATGCCATTTGTGCATGACGCCACGTCGCCTGCCTGCCAGCGCCCGGTCCGTGTATTCATTCCCGGCAAATTACCAGAGGGGAAGCCGTTATCAGGCACCTGGATGTATTGCAGCTCGACCCCCAGCCGGCGCCTTCGGTCGCCGCGGCTGGGGTCGCGCCTGCGCCGCTGAAACCCCTGCGCATTGCGCTGCTGGGTTACCGCAGCCAGCCTTTCGCGGGCGGCCAGGGGGTATACCTGAACTACCTGAGCAAGGCGCTGGTCGACGCGGGACACCGGGTCGATGTGATCTCCGGCCCGCCCTACCCGCAGCTCGACCCGCGGGTGCGACTGATCCAGTTGCCCAGCCTCGACCTGTTTGAGAACGGGCTGATGTCGCTGCGACCGCGCCATCTCAAATCCCTTACCGATATCATCGAGTGGTGCAGCAAGCTTACCGGCGGCTTTGCCGAGCCCTACACCTTCGGCCGCCGGGCGGTGCGCTACCTGGGCCGGCACGGCCACGAATACGACCTCATTCACGATAACCAGAGCCTGAGTTACGGCATGCTCGGGATCCAGGCCATGGGCCTGCCCCTTGTAACCACGGTGCACCACCCCATCACCAGTGATCTGCGCATCGCGCTGAAGGCGGCGCGCAACTGGTATGAGCGCCTGCTGATCCGGCGCTGGCACTCCTTCCTGGGCATGCAGAAAAAGGTGATCAAGCAGCTCCACCACGTGGTCACCGTGTCCGATTGCTCACGCCAGGATATCGCCCGCGATTTCGGCCTGCAGCCGGCGGGCATCGGCCTGGTGCACAACGGCATCGATACGGCCGTGTTCCGGCCGCTGCCCGAAATCCGGCGCAACCCGCTGCGGCTTATGGCCACCTGCTCCGCCGACGCCCCCCTCAAGGGCCTGCGCTACCTGTTGCGGGCCTACGCGCTGCTGCTGCCGCAGCACCCCGGCCTGGAGCTGCTGGTGGTGAGCAAGCCGCGCGCCGGCGGCAAGACGGAAAAACTTGTACGCCACCTGGGCATCGCCGAAAAGGTGCGCTTCGTCAACGGCATCACCACCGAACAGATGGTGCAGTACTATGCCGAGGCGGCGATCGCTGTGGTGCCGTCGGTCTACGAGGGCTTTGGCCTGCCGGCGGGCGAGGCCATGGCCTGCGGCGTGCCGGTAGTCTCCACCGACGGCGGCGCCCTGCCGGAAGTTGTCGGCGATGCCGGCGCCCTCGTGCCCGCGAGGGATGTCGATGCCCTGGCCGCCGCCATCGACGCGCTGCTGCGGGACCCGCCGCGCCGCGAGGAGCTGGGGGCAAAGGGCCGGCAGCGTATCCTCGAGCAGTTCTGCTGGGATGTGTGTGCGGCCCAGATGGTGGACTACTACAGGCAGGTGCTGCGTGCAGACCGTTGAGTTTGAACATTTCCCGCTGCAAAGCGGTGACCGGGTACTGGACCTGGGCTGCGGTGAGGGCCGCCATGTGATCTCGGCCTACGTGGCGGCAGACGTGCACTCGGTCGGCGTGGACCTGTCACTGGAAGATCTCAGGACCACCCGGGAAAAATTCAGCGAATTCGACGAGCCGGGGAACCCGGCAAAGTCCTTCAGCCTGTCCTCGGCCAGCGCCCTGGCCCTGCCCTTCGCCGACGATAGCTTCGACAAGGTCATCTGCAGCGAGGTGCTGGAGCATATCCCGGACTACCGGGCGGCGCTGCGCGAGATCGAGCGGGTACTCAAGCCCGGCGGGTTGTTTTGTGCCAGCGTGCCCCGGCGCTGGCCGGAAAAAATCTGCTGGGTGCTCAGCGAGGGCTACCACCGCACACCCGGTGGTCATTTGCGTATATTCCGCTCTGGCGAACTCCGGGGCGAGATAGAGGGCCTGGGCTTCGATCATTATCACCGGCACTGGGCCCACGCGCTGCACGTGCCGTTCTGGTGGCTGAAGTGCCTGTTCTGGAAGAACCGCGACAATAACTGGCTGGTGCGGCAGTACCACCGCCTGCTGGTGTGGGACATCATGGAGCGGCCCGCACTCACCCGCGCCTTGGAGAAAGCCATGAACCCCCTCATGGGCAAGAGTGTCGTCATGTATTTTCGCAAGGAAGCCCCGCTGTGAGCGGGCTCTACCTGAGCAGGGGCCTGTTCCCCCACGAGTTCCTGCGCCCCACGGTGCAGTTTATTCTCGACACCCAGCAGCCCAGCGGCGAGATCCCGTGGTTTGACGGCGGCTACGCCGATCCCTGGGACCACGTGGAAGCGGCCATGGGCCTGACCGTGGGCGGCGAGTACGAGGCGGCCCGCCGCGCCTACAACTGGCTGCAGCGGATGCAACTGGAGGACGGCAGCTGGTGGGCGTCCTACCGCGGCGAAGAGATCGACAATTGCGAGCGGCGCGAGAGCAATTTCGTCGCCTATATCGCCACCGGGCTGTGGCACTACTTCCTGGTCACCGGTGACCGCGATTTCCTCCTTGCCATGTGGCCCGTGGTGGACCGGGCCATCGGTTTCGTCCTGTCCCTGCAGACCGGGCACGGCGAAATTGACTGGGCGGTCGACGCCGACGGCACGCCCAAGGGCGATGCCCTGGTCACCGGCTGCAGCTCGATCTACAAGAGCCTCGAGTGCGCCATCAACATCGCCCACACCCTGCAACAGCAGCGCCCCCACTGGCGCGTCGCCCGCAGCGCCCTGGGCCATGCGCTGCGCCACAAACCCGAGCGCTTCGACCGCACCTGGGCCAGCAAGTCGCGCTACTCGATGGACTGGTTTTACCCGGTGCTGGCGGGGGTCTACACCGGCCGGGAAGCCCAGGCGCGGCTGGCC
>JAOUDU010000150.1 GCA_029859085.1 Gammaproteobacteria bacterium
ACACAATGGGCAGTGCATCGCCTCTCCCATCTGCTATTATTCCCCGTCACCCCATCAGCTATCCAGCAAGGAGCGTAACATGACCATCAAGGCCGGCGACAAGATTCCCACCTGCACCCTGAAGACCATGGGCGAGAAAGGCCCTGCCGATATAAGCACCGACGAGATCTTCGCCGGCAAGAAAGTGCTGCTGTTTGCGGTTCCCGGAGCTTTCACCCCGGGCTGCAGCGTCACTCACCTGCCGGGCTATGTGGTCAACGCCGACAAGATCAAGGCAAAAGGCGTCGACACCATCGCCTGCATGGCGGTGAACGACGCCTTTGTGATGGGCGCCTGGGGCAAGGCCCAGAATGCGGAGGAACTGCTGATGCTGGCAGACGGCAACGGCGATTTTACCAAGGCCCTGGGCCTGGAACTGGACGGCAGGGGTTTCGGCCTCGGCACCCGCAGCCAGCGCTTCGCGATGATTGTCGAGGATGGCAAGGTAAGCCAACTGAATGTGGAGCCCGGGCCCGGCGTGGATGTGAGCTCCGCCGAGACGATGATGAAGCTGTTGTAGCGCAGCACCGCGGCTGAAAGTCCAGCCGCAAACCTGGCAGGCCCCGCCGGCAGGCGGGGCTCAGGTAAACGTCAGGTAGCAGACACTGCTGATGACGACGACGCCGAGCAGGTTCAACCAGATGCCCTCGCGGGCCATCCGGGCCGTAGTGACGAGGCCGCTGCCATATACCACCGAATTGGGCGCCGTGGCCACCGGCAGCATGAAGGCGCAGCTGGCGCTCATCGCCGCGGGCACCATGATCAGTTTCGGGTCGATGCCCGCCGCGATGGCGGCTGCGGCCAGGACCGGCATCAGCAGGGTTGTACTGGCGGTATTGGAAGTGGTCTCCGTCATCATGGTGACAGCCAGGCAGATCAGCACCACCAGGGCGAAGACCGGCATATTCGTCATCCCGGCGAGCCACTGGCCCATCAAATCACTCAGGCCCGAATTGACGAAGCCGCTGGCCAGGCAAATTCCGCCGGAGAACAGCAGCAGCACCCCCCAGGGAATGGTGCTGGCCCGCTCCCAGGTCAGCAGCCGCTGCCCTTTGCCATCCGGCACCAGGAACATCGCCAGCACCGCCAGCAGGGCCACCGAGGCGTCGTTGGCCTGGGGCAGGCCCAGCCAGGACGACCAACCGCCGAAGGGCTCGCCACGGGTGATCCAGGCCAGCGCGGTAAGGGTGAACACTCCCAGCACCCGCCGCTCTTCCGGCCGCCAGCGGCCGGCATGGGGCAACTCCACCGAAATCGCACCGCGCATGTTGCGGGTGAGGATCAGGGCCATCGCCGGTACCATCACCACAACCACCGGCAGCGCCCAGCTCATCCACCTGGTAAAGCCGATCGTCTCTCCGGTCGTCTGTTCGTATACCTGCATGAATATCAGGTTGGGCGGTGTGCCGATGGGAGTGCCGAGGCCGCCCACGCTGGCGCCATAGGCGATGCCCAGCAGCAGCGGGGCCGCCAGTTCCTCCTTGTGGCGGGTGGCCTCAAGCACCGCCAGCACCACCGGCAGCAGCATGAGGGTAGTGGCGGTATTGGATATCCACATACTCAGGAGCGCGGCGGCGCTCATGAAGCCCAGCACCAGGCGCCGGCCGCTGCCGGCCCCGAACAGGCGCACCATACCCAGCGCGATCCGCCGGTGGGCGCCCGAGTGCTCCATCGCCTTCGACAGCAGGAACCCCCCCAGCAGCAGCAGGATCATGGGCGAGCCATAGGCCTGCCCCACTTCGGCGGGGGTGAGCACGCCCAGCAGTGGCAGAAGCGCCATCGGCAAGAGTGAGGTGACAGGGATGGGAATGGGCTCGAATACCCACCACACCACGCACAGGGTGGCGACAAAACCCACTACTGCGGTCGCGCTGCCATGGCCGGCCGCGGACAGGCCGGCGGCCGCCAACGTCGCCGCCAACGGCCCGGCCCAGAGGGCTAGCTCACGCACTGCCGGCATATTCCTGGGTCCCCTGAGTTGTTATACGCCGCCCGCGCGCGGGGCGGCCCCATCGTGGCGTACATCCTGTCGCACCCCGGCCACAGTGTAAACCCCGCGCGGCCGTCGCCCTGTGAATTGCCAGCTGTTACCTGCAGGCGGCGACATGCCAGCTAGAGTCGGGACGGATTAGGGATTACACTGCCAGCCAATATGAACGCGCTTCCTCCAACGCTGATCGATCGCTTCGGACGCCGGGTGGACTATGTCCGCCTCTCGGTAACCGACCGTTGTGATTTCCGCTGCGTGTACTGCATGGCGGAGGAGATGACCTTCGTACCCAAGCCCCAGGTGCTGACCCTCGAGGAGCATTTCCAGCTGGCGCAGGCCTTTACCGAGCTGGGCGTCAGCAAGATCCGCCTGACCGGGGGCGAACCACTGATTCGCAATGACATACTCTCCCTGGTAAAACGCCTCGGCCGGCTGCCCGCACTGGAACAACTGGTGCTCACCACCAATGGGTCACAGCTGCAGCGTATGGCGAAGAGCCTGCGCGACAGCGGGGTAAAGCGGATAAATATCAGCCTGGACAGCCTGCAACCGCGACGTTTTCGCCAGCTCACCCGCCATGGCAATCTCGACCAGGTGGTGGCCGGAATCGAAGCGGCTGTCGCGGCGGGCTTCGAGCGCGTCCGGATCAACGCGGTAATACTCAAGGGACGCAATGAGGACGAAGTACTGGACCTGGTGGATTTTGCCTACCGGCGGGGTATCGACATTGCCTTTATCGAGGAGATGCCACTTGGCCGCATCCTGGAACACGACCGCGCCCTGAGCTTTTGCGGCTCGGCGGAGCTGCGCGCCATCATAAGCCAGCGCTACAGCATGCATGCGCTGGGTGACCCGGGAGGCGCCGACGGCCCCGCCCGTTACTTCACCCTCCCGGGCAGCACCTCGCGCCTGGGTTTCATATCGCCCCACAGTGAGAACTTCTGCCACCTGTGCAACCGCGTCAGGGTGACAGCGGAGGGGCGCCTGCTGCTGTGCCTGGGCAATGAACATTCAGTGGACCTGCGCGCCGTACTGCGCAGCCCGCATTACACCCCGGATTCGCTGAAACAGGCCATCGTGGCGGCCATGGCAATCAAGCCCGAGCGCCACCACTTCAACCACGAGGCAGAGCCGGAGATACTCAGGTTCATGAATACCACAGGCGGCTAGCCGGGGCGCGTGAACTAACCCCGGCGGGCGCTAACATGTACAATAGCCGGCCGTTTCCCGAGGTATCCCGGTGCAAATAGATAATTTCCCCCAGCTGGCATCCGTCGCCCAGATCGAGCAGGGCTTCGAGTCTTTCGGCTATATCTGCAGTACCAAAATTGCCACCGCCGTTTTCCTGGCATGCCAGCTGCGCAAACCCATCCTGGTGGAAGGCCCCCCCGGCGTGGGCAAGACCGAGCTCGCCAAAACCACCGCCCAGCTGCTGGACCTCCCACTGATTCGCCTGCAGTGCTACGAGGGGCTGGACGAGGCCAAGGCGCTGTACGAATGGAAATACGGCAAGCAACTGCTGTATACCCAGGTCCTGAAAGAAAAGCTGGGCGACCTGCTCAAAGGCGCAAAAGGCCTGGCGGAATCCGTGGAGCGACTGCACCAGTTCGGCGATATTTTCTATTCCGAGGACTTCCTGGAACCGCGCCCGCTGCTCAAGGCGATGCAGCAGGAGCGCGGCGCCATTCTGCTGATCGACGAGATCGACAAGTCCGATTACGAATTTGAATCGCTGTTGCTGGAGATCCTGTCCGACTACCAGATCTCCATTCCCGAGATCGGCACCATCAAGGCCCGCACCTCGCCGATGGTGTTTCTGACCAGCAACAACACCCGGGATATATCCGATGCCCTCAAGCGCCGCTGCCTGCACCTCTATATTCCCTTTCCCAGTGTCGAGCTGGAGGAGCGCATCGTGCGCAGCCGGGTGCCGGATGTCGACGCACAGCTGCGTCACCAGTTGGTGGAGTTCGTCCACTCCCTGCGCCAGCTGGACCTGAAGAAATCGCCCGCGATATCCGAGACCATTGACTGGGCCCGCAGCCTCCTGCTGCTCCACGCCGGGCAACTCGACGAGGAAATGGTGCGCAGCACGCTGAATGTGCTGCTGAAATTCGAGGACGACATCGAAGCCGCTGACGCCGAGCTGCGCGCCCTGTTGCAGGGCGGCCGGCCCGGCTAGCTTTCATACGATGAAAGCGGGGCAATACCAGGCCGGGGGAATGCAATCGAAGCTCGTCAGCTTCATCCAGGTCCTGCGCAGCCACGATGTGCGGGTCTCCCCCGCGGAAACGCTGGACGCGATGGCCGTAGCGACGACCCTGGGCTATGCCAACCGCGACCTGCTGCGTGACGGGCTGGCCATGACACTGGCCAAAACCCCGGCCGAGGAGGCGGTATTCCTCACCTGCTTTGACCGCTACTTCTACCAGCGACTGTCCGACTTCTCGCGTGCGCAGGAGCTTGCCGACGATTCCTCCCGGCCTGAAACAGGCGAGACCGGGAATGAACCCGGCGAGGGCGCCGCTGCCGCGGGTGACGCAGCGCCGCTGGCGGCAGCGGCGGCGGCCGATGCCGATATCGCCGCACTGCTGGCGTCCCCCCTGATGCAAAGCCTGGTCGACAACGATCGCAATGAATTGACCGTTGCGATCGGCCGTGCGGCGGAACAGGTCGGCCTGCGGCAGATACAGCTTTTCACCCAGAAGGGCCAGTTCACCCGCAGGATACTGGATGCAATGGGTGAGGAGCAGTTGCGCTCCGCAGTCATCGAGCTTGAGCGCCAGGAAAGTCCAGCGCTGGCGGAACTCCAGCGCTACCGGGATATCCTGCGCGAAGAGGTGCGCAACTATGTTGAGCGGGAATACCTGCTCCACGCCGAGGGCAGGACCAGGCAGTTCATGGACGAGGTCCTGAGCAAAACCCGGCTCAACAACATCGAGCATATGTACCTGCACAAGGTCCACGAACTCGTGCGCAAAATGGCGAGGAAACTGGCCAGCCGTTACTCCCGCAAGCGCCGACAGGTCAAGCGCGGCCAGCTCAATATGGCGAAGACGATCCGCAAGGGCATCGCCAACGACGGCGTGATGTTCAATACCTACTGGCGCCAGGTCCGCAAGGAAAAACCACAAATTCTCGCGGTGTGTGATGTCAGCGGCTCGGTTGCCGCCTACGCCAAATTCCTGCTGCTGTTCCTGTACAGCCTGCAGGACGTCCTGCCAAAAGTGCGCAGCTTCGCATTCTCGAGCCACCTGGGGGAAGTCAGCAGTTACTTTGACGACTACCCGGTGGAAAAAGCGATCGAGCTGGTCAACTGGAAATACGGTGGCGCCACCGATTACGGCAGCAGCCTCCAGGATTTCGCCAGGCTCGCCCTCGATGACATCAACAGCAATACCACCGTGATCATCCTGGGTGATGCGCGTAACAACAACGGCGACCCGCGGCTGGATTTAATGCAGAACATCTACCAGCGATCCCGCCAGGTGATATGGCTGAACCCGGAATCCCGCCGTGTCTGGGGCAGCGGTGACTCGGAAATGCTGCGCTACCAGAGCGCCTGTCATTTTAGTGCTGAATGCAATAACCTTAAGCAACTGGAGCGCATAGTAGAGCAACTACTCAAAAGCACTCATTAGCCTGCATGGTCACTCCTATTGTCACGTTGAGAGCCGCCTGATCCCGATGAACTATACCTGCAAAGACTGCAGCTACCGCGGAAAAACCAGTGGTCAGGATGGCAGCTGCCTGGCCTGCGGGTCTTTTAACCTGGCCAGGAAACCCGTTCCCAAGGAAAACCCCAGGTCGGGCAAGGTGCGCATAACCCTGTTGATCGGCCTGTGGATTTATCTTATAGCGCTGATTATCTGGAAGTTGAACCACTGAAACTGACGGCCGCACATTTTCCCCTGCCGGGTTCACTGCGCGAGCTGGTGCTGAAACGCTACGCCGATCCCGGGGTCGCCGGCAGCGGAATGCAGCCAATGGATGTGGAGGAACTGGTTGGCTACCTGTGCAATACCGACAAGCTCGAACTCAGCCCGATGCAGTCAGTACTGGCGCAGACCGAGGCTATCGGTGACCCGGCCCTGCCCACGGAAGAACACACGGCAATACTGCAATGGGCAGGGGAAGCGTTTGATGGCTGGGAGCGGGAGTTCCCGCTGGCAGCACCACTGGATGCCCGGTTGCGTCGCCTGAAGCCGCTCGCGGCAAGCCTGGCCATCATCGAACCGGGGTTCCTGACGCCGGGAGCCCACCCGCTACACCAGATACTGGACAACCTGCACCTTGCCGCCATTGGCTGGCACGGGAAACTCGCGCGAGCAGGGCAAGCCGTGGAGAGTTTTCTCACCAACACGGTCGAGGAGGCCCTCACCTGGTTCGATGCGCGCGATACCGATCTGGCTGCACTCGCCGCCCGCGTGGCGGTCACCACCGAGCGGGACCTGGCGCGCTCCGACCGCATGGTACAGCGCATGATGGAAGCCGAGGAGGGCAGGATTAAAACCGCCGAGGCAAGGCGAGTGGCAGCCCGGATGATCAATGCGGCACTGCAACTGTTTCCCGCTCCGGCAGGCATAGGCAAGTTCCTCACAGGACCCTG
>JAOUDU010000151.1 GCA_029859085.1 Gammaproteobacteria bacterium
CACCCAGTTCCGCCATTGGCGGATTCATCAGGGCCTGTACGCGGGCATCGGCGAGGATCCCGCCGCGGCTCCCGCTCGCTACGATGCTGCCGCCGTCGAGCACCAGCACATCGGAGATACCCGCCGGGATATCCTCCGGCTGCCGGCACAGCAGCAGCACGGTGATGTCCGAGTGCAGCAACTCATCGATGATCTGCCGCATGTCCTCCTGGCTCGCCCGGTCGAGGCCGTCCAGGGGGCTGTCCAGGATCAGCAGCGCCGGCTCGATCAGTATCGCCCTGATCAACAGGGTCTTGCGCATTTCGCCGGTGGAGATGAAACGCAGCCCGCGCTGCAGGATATGCGCTATGTGCAGGCGCTCGACCCAGCGCCGGAAGCGCTCATCCGGTGGCTGCCCGCCGAGGATGACCGACTGCACGGTGGTGCCGGGGTCGCTGGCGTCGGCGCGGAACTCGGAGTCGTCGAGCTTGCGGTCCCGGTCGCACAGGGCCTTGGCCTGCTCGAAGCAGACGTAGGCGACGCCCTTGTCGGCCAGCGCGGCGGAGCGCCGGAGTTCACCGGAAAAATGGGTCGCCTGGCCGCTGAGTACCCGGGCCAGGCTGGTCTTGCCGGCGCCGTTCGGACCCAGGCAGGCCCACTGCTGGCCCGGTACCGGGGCCCAGTCGATATCCCGCAGGGCGGGCAGCGCCCGGTAGACCAGGTTGACCTTGTGTGCTTCAAGCAGTGGGACTGTCATGATGTCCTTATCGATTCTCTTTGCGACTCGCGGTGCGACTTGAATCCGGCGCCATCGGCTGGCTTAATCCGGTAAACCCCTCCCGGACGACTCACTGTGCCTGTACCACTGCTGGACCTCATCGAAACCCGACTGTCCGACCATAGCCCGGGGAGGAAAGTCTGGCGCCGGCTGATGAAACGCTCGGCGGTGGCGATGATCCTGCAGGTGCGTGAGGGTGAACTCAATATTCTAATGATTAAGCGCGCGGAAAGGGAGGGGGACCCCTGGTCCGGGAATATGGCTTTCCCCGGCGGCCGCATGGACAAGGCCGATGCCCACGGTTTCGCGGTGGCGGTGCGCGAGACCGAGGAGGAGGTGGGCCTGGCCCTCGGAGAGCAGGACCAGTGCATCGGCCGGCTGACAGATGTCATCACGCGACCGCGCAAGGGGCCTTTCGGTATGGCGGTGACGCCTTTTGTGTTCCGGCTGGAGCGCGAGGTGAGCTTCAGCCCCAACGAGGAAGTGGCGGAAGTGGTCTGGGTGCCGCTGGAGTTCCTGCTCGACGCTGACAACCGTGAGCAGATGGAGTGGAGCTACAAGGGTTTGAAGATGAAATTACCCTGCTATTTTTACCAGGGCCGCTGCATCTGGGGGCTGTCGCTGATGATGCTGGATGAACTGATGGACCTGGTCGAAGGCAGGAATCCCCGGCGCGTCCTCTGGCGCCGGCGCTAATTTTCCTTACGCAGGAAAGCCTTGGTGTCCAGCATCAGCTGCCGCACCGCGGGGTCTTCCCTGCTGGCGGCAACCAGGGCCTGGGCTTCCACCCTGCCGGCCACGTAGTCGGCGACCAGGTCCAGTAACACCGGGGTCATTTTCGGCTCCCGCACCCAGCGCGGCGCCTGTGCCAGGTTGCCGGTCACCCAGTCGCCGCTGCGGCTGAGCCAGTAACCGCCGCAACTCGACAGGCTGTAATCCCCCACGCGGCCGTAACTCACATTGGGTGTATTCGGGTTGAACCCGCCGGGCACGTCCTCGTTGATCCGGAACAGGGCCATGACCCATTCGCTTCCCGGGGGGAACAGCTCCGGCTCGGGGCGGCAGTAATCCGCGGTTTTCAGCCAGACGCGAATTTCCGGCTCGTCGCTGCCGCCGCGGAGGGTGCGCTCCACCGCCAGGTCGACGGAATTACCCTTGCCGCGGGCCACGGTGCCGCTGACCACCAGGTCGGCGCGGGCCTGTACCTCGGCGAAGGAGCCCTGCCACAGGCAGTCGCATTCCGCCCGGGCGACCGCGCCGGTGGCAATCCAGCCCAGCAGGACCAGCAGCAGGACGCGCACAACCCGCCTACTGCAGCGCCCTGGCGGCTTCGAGGGCGAAGTAGGTGAGAATGCCGTCGCAGCCGGCGCGCTTGAAGGCCATCAGGGACTCCAGCATCACCGGTTCCCGCTGCAGCCAGCCCTGCTGGAAAGCCGCCATGTGCATCGCGTACTCGCCGCTCACCTGGTAGGCGAAGGTGGGCGCTTTCAGCTCGTCCTTGACCCGCCGCACGATGTCCAGGTAGGGCATGCCCGGCTTCACCATGATCATGTCGGCGCCCTCCGCCAGGTCCAGTGCGCACTCGTGCAGGGCCTCGTCGCTGTTGGCGGGATCCATCTGGTAGCTGTACTTGTTGCCGCCCTTGATATTGCCGGCGGAGCCGACCGCGTCGCGGAACGGGCCGTAGTAGCTGGATGCGTACTTGGCGGAGTAGGCCATGATCAGGGTGTTGTGGAAGCTGTCGGCTTCAAGTTGGCAGCGAATCGCCCCGATGCGGCCGTCCATCATGTCCGAGGGCGCCACCACGTCGGCGCCCGCGGCGGCGTGGGACAGCGCCTGCCTGACCAGCACCTCGGTGGTGACATCGTTCAGCACGTAGCCCGCGGCATCGATGATGCCGTCCTGGCCGTGGGTGGTGAAGGGGTCGAGGGCCACATCGGTAATCACCCCCAGCTCCGGCACCGCGTCTTTCAGGGCCTTGACCGCCCGCTGGACCAGGCCGTCGGGGTTGAAGGCCTCCTCGGCCAGCAGGCTCTTGCGCTCGGCTCCCACCACCGGGAACAGCGCCACGGCAGGAACCCCCAGCTGCTGCAGCTCCCGCGCCTGTTGCACCAGCAGGTCGATACTGAGGCGCTCGATACCGGGCATGGAGGCGATCGCCTCGCGCTGGCCGCTGCCCTCCAGCACGAATACCGGGAAGATCAGGTCCGCCGGCGTCAGCGTGGTCTCGCGCACCAGGGCGCGGGAGAAGGCGCTGGCGCGCAGGCGCCGCATCCGGGTCTGGGGAAAGGGGCCGCGCTGGGTGCTGAAAGTCATTGCTGGTGCCTCGTTCAAAGACCGGCCATGGCCGTGGTGGCTGCCGCGACAGTGTCGGCGATGTCCCCGGCGCTGTGGGCGCTGGACATGAAGCCCGCCTCGTAGGACGCCGGCGCCAGGTAGACGCCCTGGGCCAGCATCCGGTGGAAGAACTGGTTGAACGCGGGAATATCGCAGGCCATGACCTGGGAGTAGTTGCCCACGTGTTCCGCCGCGGTGAAAAATCCCCCGAACATGCTGCCGGCGCAGTTGGTGGTGAAAGGCACACCGGCGGCCCGTGCCGCCGCGCGCAGGCCGTCGCAGAGCTGTACCGTGCGCTCGAACAGGGGCTCATAGAAGCCGGGGCGGGAGATGATATCCAGCGTGGCCAGGCCGGCGGCCATGGCAATGGGGTTGCCCGACAGGGTACCCGCCTGGTACACCGGGCCCAGGGGCGCGATGTGCTCCATGATTTCGCGCCTGCCGCCGAAGGCGCCCACCGGCATGCCGCCGCCGATGACCTTGCCCAGGGTGGTGAGGTCGGCCTCGATGCCGTAGAAGCCCTGGGCGCCGGCCAGGCCGAAGCGGAAGCCTGTCATTACCTCGTCCAGGATCAGCACCGCGCCGCTGTCGGTGCAGACCTCGCGCAGGGCCTGCAGGAAACCCGGGGCCGGCGGGATGCAGTTCATGTTGCCGGCCACCGGTTCCACGATCACGCAGGCGATCCGGTCGCCGTACCCGGCAAACGCGGCCCGGACTCCGTCCGGATCGTTGTAGGTGAGGGTCAGGGTGAGGTCGGCCAGCGCCGCCGGCACCCCCGGTGAGCTGGGCACCCCCAGGGTGAGGGCGCCGGAACCGGCCTTCACCAGCAGTGAGTCGGAGTGGCCGTGGTAGCAGCCCTCGAATTTGACGATGGTGTCGCGCCCGGTGTAACCCCGGGCCAGGCGGATTGCGCTCATGGTGGCCTCGGTGCCCGAGCTCACCATGCGCACCATGTCCATGCCCGGCATGATCTCGCAGACGCGATCCGCCAGCTCGATTTCCAGCTCCGTGGGGGTGCCGAAGCTGAGGCCCTTCTCGCTCTGCCTGATCACTGCCTCGCGCACCTCGGGGTGGTTGTGGCCCATGATCATGGGCCCCCAGGACAGCACGTAGTCGATATAGCGCTTGCCCTCGCAGTCGAAGACATAGGCGCCGTCGCTGCGCTCGATAAATACCGGGGTGCCGCCCACGGCCTTGAAGGCCCGAACCGGCGAATTCACGCCACCGGGAATATGGCGCCGGGCGCGCTCAAACAATTGCTCTGAAGTGCTCATGGTGATCCTGTATCCGGACTGGAGGCAAATTATCGGGGCTGGCGCCCGGAATATCCAGCGCGGTGGTGGCCGCGCCGGGGTCATGGAGCGGGCGTGGTGTATGTGTGGTGTCGCGTTGGGCCGGCCGCTGTGCTCAGTTTCTGGTGTTTTCCCCGGCTTTTTCCAGCCAGAACAGGGTATCGACATAGGAGACGAAGCGGGCCAGGTAGCGCGGCGAGATTTCGCGCATCGCGGACAGCGAGCGAATGACCAGCTTTTGCGGGTTCAGCGGCCCGGAGTCCGCGGGTGCTTCCAGCTGGGCGCGCGCAACCAGTTTGTCCGCCCGCTGCTGCTGCAGGACGTCGCGGAAATAGCCTGCCGCCTTCAGTTCCCCGGCCGGCGCCGCCGCCGGGTCTTGTTCCGCGTGCCCCTGTGCCTGCTGGAGGCGCCGCACCAGGTCGGCCAGGGCCTCGGCGGCGCCGGAGGGCCGGGGCCGCGCTGCGATGCGCTTTACCGCCCGGAAATCACTTGCCCCGAGCAGGGCGCGCAGGGCCTCCCCGGCAGCCGGTTGCCCGGCGCTGAGCTGTTCCACCAGGGCGGCGGCCTCCGCCCGCTCCCGGGACAGTTCCAGCTCGTATTGCCGCAGCGCTGCGAGGGCTTTTTCTGCAACCAGATCCGCCACCGTCCCGTCCGGCTGCAGGCTGCGACCGGCCATGGCCTTGATGTAGCGGAAGCGGACGGGATTGAAGCGGTCGCCGCCGCCGGCCTCCAGCGCCGCCACCGCCGCTTGCAGTTGCGCCGCGCGGCTCGCGGTGTCCGCGCTCACCTCAGCTCCCGCCTGCCTGGTGATTCGCGCTGCGGGGCACCGGCGCCATTTCCACCCGCCGGTTCTGCGAGCGGCTGTCGTCGTCCGCGTTCGGAACCACCGGCTGCTGGGCGCCAAAGGCCGCGGCGAACACCAGCGCCGGCGGCATGCCCTCCTCGATCAGCACCCGGGTCACCGTGAGTGCGCGCTGGGCGGACAGTTCCCAGTTGTCGGCGAAATGGCTGTTACCCTTCTGGATCGGCAGGTCGTCGGTAAACCCGCTGACCATCAGCAGCTCCTCCCGCTCCCCGAGGTAGACCCGCAGCGGCCCGACCAGGGTTCGCAGCAGGTTCCGCCCCTCCGGTTCAAGCTGGTCCGAGTTCAGCGAGAACAGCACGCTGCCGCTGATGCCGATACGGCCGTCCCGCAGGGTCACCCGGCCGGTGGCAAGCGGGTCCGCCAGGGCCTCTTCCAGCGCCATCCGGCGCTGCTCCTCCGCCTGGCGCTTGCTGACCTCTTCCTTCAGGGACTGGGCGAGTTCTACCTGGTAGCCCAGTACCCACACCAGTATCAGCACAAAAATGCCCACCACCCCCGCCATCAGGTCGCCGAATATGGCCCACACCGGCGTTTCCTGGGTATCCTCGTACTGCAGCTCTTCCATCAGCTCGCCTCAGCCTCCAGCGGTTGATCCTCCAGCTGCAGTGCCCCGGCCGGTTTCTGCTCCCCGCGCCGGAGGCGGCGCATATCCTCGAGAATATCCTTCTGGGACAACATGCTCTGGTCGATGATTTCCCGGGCCTGGGCCACGTAGTAGGCCATTTGTTCGTCGCTGCGACTGCCCGACCTCTCCATGGATTCCTCCAGCCGGGTGAGATGCTCGATCATCGCCTCGTTGGAGGAATTGAACAGGTCAACCGCGAGGCCGAAGGCTTCGCCCAGGCTGGACAGCTCGGTGGCGCCTGCCGCCACCCGGGTGCCGGCCTCCGACAGCTTCCCGACCTCGGACAGGATATGGTCGCCAAAGCGGCTGCTGATGTCCTGCAGTGTGCTGGCGGAGGAGGCGACCAGTTTTTCCACCGCTTCGCGCTGGCCGCTGGAGGCCTGTTGCAGCGCCCCCGACAGCTTGTTCAGTTCTTCCATGACCCGCTGGCGCTCAACCAGCAGCTGGTTATCCCGCTCGATCGTGTTGCTGATTTCCGCCCTCAGCTGCCCGATCACCTCGGCTGCGGCCCGCGGCGTTTCCGAGGCCGTTTCGATCAGGCGGGCCATCGGCTCCTCCAGGCCCCTGCCGAGGCGGGTGAGGTGATCCGCCACGGCGGACTCGAGTTCGCCCAGGCGGCCGATCGCGGCGGCCTGCCCCTGCTCCTGCTGGCTGCGGAGCCTGCCGAGTTCCGTCGTCACTGCCGCGGTGAGCTGTTCCAGTCGCCCGGCCTGGCCATCCAGCCAGGCCGCTTCGGAGTCCCTCCTGGCCTGCACC
>JAOUDU010000152.1 GCA_029859085.1 Gammaproteobacteria bacterium
CGCCGGGATGGGCGTCGAAATGCATGTCAGAGTTCGGCAGCCGGCCCTCTGTATAAACCACCGGCCCGCCGTCGAGGAACAGGTCTGCCACGCCGACGCTGGCACCCAGTACACCGCCCGGGTTATTGCGCAGGTCCAGCACCAGGCCCTTGATCTTGCCCGTATCCTGCAGTTTCTGCAGTGCCTTCGCCACATCCTCGGCGGTGTCGACCTGGAACTGGGCGACGCGGATATAGGCGTAGCCCGGCTCCAGCCAGCGGCCGCGCACGCTCGCCATCTTGATGGTGTCGCGCACCAGGGTCACAGTGAAGGGCTGGCTCTCACCGGGCCTGCCGATAGTGAGTTCGATCTTGCTGCCCTTGGGTCCGCGCATCTGTTCGATGGCCTCGTTAAGGCTCATGCCCTGGACCGGCGCGTTGTCCAGCTTGAGGATGACGTCGCCGCTCTGCAGCTTGGCATCCGCCGCCGGGGAGCCGTCGATCGGGGAGATGATGGTGATAAAGCCATTCTCCACGCCCACTTCCAGGCCGAGGCCGTTGAACTCCCCGGAGGTGCCCTCCTGCAGCTCGGAAAACTCGTCCTTGTTCATGTAGACGGAGTGCGGGTCGAGCCCGCTCAGCATGCCCTGGATCGCGTATTCCAGCAGGGTGCTGTCATCGATTTCCTCGACATAACCGGCGCGTATCTGGTTGAACACATCGGCGAAGGTGCGCAGCTCATCCAGCGGCAGCTGGGCCTCCGGCTCGGTCGCCGCCAGGCGCGGGGTCACCGCCAGGGCAAGGACTGCCGCGGCAGCCAGCAAAATGGGTTTGAGGGGGAGGGTGCAGCGCATGCTTACCGCCGAAGTGGCCAGGAGCCGATAGTGCCAAGGGGCGCCCAGTTTAACCTATTCGCACTGCCGATAGGAAAGGCATTACGCTGCGAAAATCACCTTTCAGTCCTTGCACCACAGGGCGGGATTGGTCGGTTTGCCCTGGTGACGGATCTCGAAGTACAGGGCAGACTCCTCCTGCCCGCCGCTGTTGCCCACTGTGCTGATCGAGGTGCCGGCCTTGACCCATTCGCCCACCTCCCGCAGCAGGCTCTGGTTGTGGGCATACAGGCTCATGTAACCGTCACCGTGATCGATGATCAGCAGCAGGCCCGATCCGCGCAACCAGTCGGCATAGACCACGCGCCCGTGGTGAATGGCTGTTACGCTGGCTCCCTCTTTCGCGGGGATGACCACCCCCTGCCAGCGCATCTTGCCGTCGTTGCGGGGGCGCCCGTAGTTGTTCGCGCGCTTGCCGGCCAGCGGCCAGGGCATCTTGCCCCGGGCCGATTCGAAGGGCTGGTAATCGTCGGGGACATCGAGGTCCGCGACCGCCCTTTCGATGGCCGCTATCAGGCTCTCGAGCTCCTTGCGGTCCTGCTCCATCTGCCTGAGCTGTTCCGCCTTGGAGTGAATGCTGTCACTGAGTTGCGCCACGGCCTGCTCGCGGCTCGCCTGGGCTGTTACCAGCTGCGCCTGCTGTTCCTCCAGCTTGGCCTGCTGGCCGGCCAGCTGGTCCAGGGTCCCGGCGATGCGCTGCTCCAGTTCCTGCAGCTGGCGCAGGGTCTCCCGGTACCTGGCGACCAGCTCGTTGCGGGCCTGGAAAAAATAGCGGTAGTAGGCCAGCACCCGCGCCACGGTGTGGGGGCTCTCCTGGTTCAGCAGCACCTTTACCTGGCTCTGCTGTCCCAGCTGCCAGGCGGTTTTCAGTTCCAGGGCGATTCGGGCCTGCTGGGTGCTGCGGGCCTGCTCCAGCGTCGTGCGCTGTTGCTGCAGAGTGGACAGCTCCTCGCGGCTGGAGGCCATCGCTTTTTCGTTGGCGGCCATGGCGCTGCCGAGGCGCCCGAGTTCCAGTTCCGCCTCGCGCAGTTGCTGTTGCAGGCTGCTTTTGCGGGCATTGTCCGAGGAGATTTCATCGCTGATGCGCTTTATTTCGACCTGCAGTTGTTCCAGTTTGCTGCGGGCCTCGTGTTCCCCGGGCTCCCCCGCCTCCTCCCGGGCGGCGCACGGCAGGCTGCCAACTAACAGGGCGACGAGCGCGAACCGGCGCAGGGCGCGCGAGGACACAGCTGTCAGCCGGGGATGCGGGCCAGGTTGGCCCCGGACATTTCCGGCGGTTGCGGCAGGCCCATCATGGCCAGCAGGGTCGGCGCCACATCGGCCAGTACACCGCCGGCCGGGTCCAGTTGCAGCTGGCGCTTGCCGATGTATACCAGCGGTACCAGGTCGGTGGTGTGCTGGGTGTGGTGCTGCCCGGATTCATAATCGAGCATCTGTTCGCAGTTGCCGTGATCGGCGGTCACCAGGGCCTCGGCGCCCACCTCCAGCACTGCGTCCTCCACCCGGCCCAGGCATTCGTCCAGCGCTTCCACGGCCTTGATGGCCGCGGCCAGGATGCCGGTGTGACCGACCATATCGCCGTTGGCGTAATTGCATACGATCAGGTCGTACTTGCCTGAGCGAATCGCCGCCACCAGCTTGTCGGTCAGCTCCGGCGCACTCATCTCGGGCTGCAGGTCGTAGGTCGCTACCGGCGGGGATTTGATCAGCTCCCGATCCTCCCCGGGGAACGGCTCCTCGCGACCGCCGCTGAAGAAAAAGGTCACGTGGGCGTATTTTTCGGTTTCCGCTATGCGCAACTGGGTCTTGCCCAACTGCGCGAGGTAATCGCCGAGGACGTTGCTGAGGCTCTGGGGCCCGAAGGCGCAGCTGGTGTGGACATCGGCCGCGTACTCGGTGGTCATCACGAAGTCCGACAGCTTCGGCACCACGCGCCGCGCGAAGCGATCGAAGCCGGGTTCGATGAAGGCGCGGGTCAGCTCGCGGGCGCGGTCCGAGCGAAAATTCATAAACAGGACGCAGTCATTATCCGCCACCACGGCCGCAGCCTGGTCTGCGGCGCGTATGACCGTGGGCAGCACGAACTCGTCGTTTTCGTCGCGTTCGTACGCCGCCTGCAATCCCGCCATCGCGGTGGCGGCCGTATAGGCCGCGCTGCCCCGGGTCAGCAGTTCGTAGGCTTTCTCGATGCGATCCCAGTTGTTGTCCCGGTCCATCGCGTAGTAGCGGCCGGTGATGGAGGCCACCCGGCCGCAGCCGAGCTCGGCAAACAGGGCCTCGGCCTGCTCCAGCGAGGGGCCGGCGCTGCGCGGCGGGGTGTCCCGCCCGTCCAGGAAGGCGTGCAGGTAGACTTTTTTTGCGCCCCTCTTCGCGGCCAGGCGCACCGCGGCGAAGATCTGCTGTTCGTGGCTGTGCACGCCGCCGGCGGACAGCAGGCCGAAAATATGCACCGCGCCACCGGCGGCGAGGGTCTTGTCGATGGCCCCGCAGTAGGCCGGGTTGGTGTCGAAGCTGCCGTCGGCGATGGCCTGGTCGATACGGGTAATATTCTGGTAAATGACGCGGCCCGACCCGAGGCTCATGTGGCCGACCTCGGAATTGCCCATCTGGCCCGCGGGCAGGCCCACGTCGAGGCCGGAACCGGATATCAGGGTATGGGGTGCCCGCTGCCAGAGACGGTCCCACACGGGCGTGCTGCCCAGGGCGATGGCGTTGTCGCGGGTGTCTTCCCGGTAGCCCCAGCCGTCCAGTACGATTAAAACGGTGGTTTTCCTGTCGCCTTTGCTCATCGCGCTTCCTGTTCGGGCCGGCCCGGGGCCGATGTCAGTAGAGCGCGGCATTTTACCGTGTCCGGCTGGGGAGCGCATTGCCTATCTGGCACCGCTGCCGGCGCCGGCCGCCCTGGCGGGCGCCTCCCCCGGGGCTGGTTGCGTCCGGCGCTAGCGGGTATACTTGCCGCCTTTTCGAGCAGCCCGGCCCATCGGCGGCCGGTTACCTGCAACTGCCGCTTTTTGTTTTCAACATATGTTGTTACCGGCAAAAGGCATCATTCACTCAACGATTGCTTTGCTATGGCGTTATTTCTGCAGTTTCTGGCCCAGGAGTGGATCCTGGCACTGGCCCTCGTGGTGGTCGCAATCATGCTGGTGCTGCACGAGGCCCGCAAATCCGGCCCGTCGGTTTCGCCGCAGCAGGCGATCAACCTGATCAACAGTGAGCAGGGCGTTTTTGTCGACTTGCGCGATAACGCTGAGTACCGGCAGGGCCACATCGTTGACACCCTGCATATTCCCTCGTCGAAGCTGGTGGAGAAGATGGCGGAGCTCGGCAAATACAAGGACAGGCCAATCGTGCTCGTGTGCAAGATGGGCCAGCAGTCCAGCGCCGCCAGCAAGCAGCTCAGGGCGGCGGGCTTCACCCGGGTCTACAGGATGACCGGTGGCATGATGGAATGGAGCAACCTGCAGTTGCCCGTAATCAGCAAATCCTGAGCCGCCATGAGTGCCCGAGTTGTCATGTACTCCACCCGGTTCTGTCCCTATTGCATGCGTGCCAGGGGGCTGCTTGACAGCAAGCAGGTCAGCTATACCGATATCGGCGTGGACGGGAAGCCCGAGCTGCGCCACGAAATGACAGAGCGCAGCGGCCGTTACACGGTGCCGCAGATCTGGATCGGAGAACATCATGTGGGCGGGTACGATGACCTCGCCCTGCTTGAGCGGCAGGGACGCCTCGACGAGTTACTTTCACCGGCGCCCTGAGCGCCGCAACATTCATCCCACCCAACGGAGGACGGCTCGATGGCCGAGGAACAAGCAGCAGCAGGTACAAAGGAACAGCAGCAATTCGCGTTGCAGCGTATTTACACCAAGGATATCTCCCTGGAATCCCCGTCAACACCGGCGGTGTTCAAGAAGCAGTGGCAGCCGCAGGTCAGCGTTGACCTGGGTACCAAGAGCGAAAAGATCGACGAGGGCGGAAACTACGAAGTGGTGCTCACCATCACCATCACCGCCAAGGTCGAGAACGAGACTGCCTTCCTGATCGAAGTCCAGCAGGCCGGCATCTTTTTCGTCACCGGTTTCGGGGCGGAAGACCTGCGCCGCATCGTAGCGACCGCGGCGCCCAATATCCTGTTCCCCTACGCCCGTGAATGTATCGACAACCTGTGCGTGAAAGGCGGTTTCCCGCCCGTCATGCTGGCGCCTATCAACTTTGACGCCATGTACCAGCAGGCGCTGGCCCAGGCGCAGTCGGGCCAGCCCGCGGCGGACCCCGCCACACACTAGGTGCTGTGGTTGTAGGCAAAAAGGGGCCCCGGCCCCTTTTTTGTGGGCGATGGCAGCAGGGGTATTGCAGGTATGGCGGTTTCCGGGGATCCGCTTTTACAGCAGTTCCGGAAAACCCAGCTGCCGCAGTGCCTCATAGGCTACCACCGCGACGGCATTGCTCAGGTTGAGGCTGCGGCTGTGGGGCAGCATCGGAATGCGGAATGTCGCCGCCTCTCCCAACTCATCCAGCAGGTCGGCCGGCAGGCCGCGGGTTTCGGGGCCGAACAAAATGGCATCTCCCGCCTGGTAGTCCACCTGGTGGTATGACCGGGTGGCCTTCGTGGTGCCGCCCAGCAGGCGCGGCTGCCCGTTTTGTTGCAGGAAATCGGCCAGCTCCGGGTAGACCCGGACCTCGGCGTATTCGCGGTAGTCGAGGCCGGCGCGACGCATCCTGCGATCGTCCAGCTCGAAGCCCAGGGGGCCAACCAGGTGCAGCGAGCAGCCGGTATTGGCACACAGGCGGATGATATTGCCGGTGTTGGGGGGGATCTCCGGCTGGAACAGGACGATTCTGAGCATGGCGCATGGTAACCGCGGCGGCTGCCCGCAACCAGTGCCTGTCCTCAGGCTTTCTGGTCCAGCAGGTCCAGTTCTTTCAGCTTGCGGGTGAGCGTGTTGCGACCCCAGCCCAGCAGCTCGGCGGCATCGCGTTTGCGGCCCTGGGTATGCTGCAGGGCGACCTCGATCATTACCTGCTCGAAGGCGGGCAGGGCCTCCCGCAGGATCTGCTCCTTGCCCTGCAGCAATTCATTGCGTGCCCACTGGGACAGCATGCCGCGCCAGTCCGCCTCCCCCCCGGGGCTTGTTCGTGCCGAGGTTTTGCCCAGCTCCGGTGGCAGGTCGCGCAGGTGTATCTCCCGGCCGGAGGCCATGACAGTGATCCAGCGGCAGGCGTTTTCCAGTTGGCGGACATTGCCCGGCCAGTCCAGGCCGCAGAGAAACTCCTGGGTTTTCGGCAGCAGGATCTTGGTATCACCGCCCAGTTCCTCGGCGGCGCGCTGCAGGAAGTACTGCATCAGCCGCGGTATGTCCTCCCGCCGCTCCGCCAGTTTGGGGATGTGAATGCGGATGACGTTGAGGCGGTGGAACAGGTCCTCCCGGAATTCGCCGCGCTGCACCAGCGCCTCCAGGTCCTGGTGGGTCGCCGCGATGATGCGCACGTTGGCGTGCACCGGCAGGTGACCCCCCACCCGGTAGAACTCCCCGTCCGCCAGCACCCGCAGCAGGCGGGTCTGGGTTTCCGCCGGCATGTCGCCGATTTCGTCCAGGAACAGGGTACCGCCGTCGGCCTGCTCGAAACGACCAGTGCGCCTGCTGTTTGCGCCGGTGAACGCGCCCTTCTCATGGCCGAATAACTCGGACTCGAGCAGGTCCTTGGGAATGGCGGCCATATTCAGCGCGATAAAGGGATTCTGCGACCTCGGG
>JAOUDU010000153.1 GCA_029859085.1 Gammaproteobacteria bacterium
CGTGGGCATCTGCTCGTCGTAAACCATGCGCACCGCATCCGCCCTGCGGCGTTTCTTGAGGCTGATCGCCATCTTGTCGATCAGGGTCTGGTCGATACCGGTATCGATGTCCAGCTCGGCATCCCGTGAGAACTTGAAGCAGAATGCCTGGGCCTCGTCTATCGGAATGACACCGCGGAACATCTGGGGCAGGCAGGCCCTGATAATATTGTCCAGCACGATGAAGACCTTGCCGCTCTTGCCCTTGCGCTTGGGTATCTCGATGAAGCGCGCCAGCCGGTCGGTCGGCACCTCCACCACCGCGTAGTTGTAGTTCTCGCCGGACCTGATATCCACGGCCAGGTAAAGGGACTCGTCGTTGAGCGCCGGGATGGGCTGGGATTCGCTGAGCAGGATCGGCTCGAGCTCAGGCAGGACGGTACGGGTGAAATACGCCTGCACCCAGGCAGCCTGGCCGGGGTCCAGCTGGCTCTCGTTGATAAGGTAGATATGGCGGGTCGTCAGCTCCTCCATCAACTCCAGGTAGATCCTGTCGAATTCCTTCTGCAGGTTCACGACCTTTTTCTGGATAGCCGCCAGCAGGTCCTTGAACTGCTGCTTGTCGCCCCCGGCGGACATGGAGATCAGGCGGCGCACTTCCGCCACGCGCACCCGGAAAAACTCGTCGAGATTGTTGGAGAAGATGCCCAGGTAACGCACTCGCGCTATCAGGGGCATGGTCTTGTCGGCAGCTTCCTGCAACACGCGCGCATTGAAGGACAACCAGCTGAGCTCGCGCGGCGTGAACAGGTCATGGTCCAGCATGTCCGCCAGGCGAATCTTGATCGGGTTGGCCATCGCGTTACCTGTCACAAAAATGTCATTTAAAGGGGAATTTGAGCCGTCAGACGCGGCTTTTGCAGGCAATTTAAACTAGTTCCGGGCGCAACAATAGCCCCGGTGGGAAAAACGGGCTTATTGCGCCTTGCACCGGTACCAGGGATAGAAAAAAGCGGGACCGGGCCGGGGCCGCGCGGAGGGCGTCCCCAGCTCAATAACCCGCATCTCCCCGGCGTCAGCGCCAAGGGCGCGCGGACATTCGGCCGACATATACTCGAACTCACTTTAAGTTTATGATGTTAATGCATGAATTAAGTGCAAAAAAAAGCCCGCAAAACAGGGTATGAGTTGCGGGCCAATAGCCATATGTTTCGGGGCAGAAACATAGGCCAGGGGACGTGTCGCACGCCCGGGGAGGGCGTGCACTGCTGAATATAGACGGCGCTGGGGATAAAGCAAATTTTTACAAAAAAAATTGCGACCGCACGCACGTAATCGAGAAAAAAGCCCTGCAATCACCCCTTGGCTGCCCAATTCGGGGCAGCCAAGGGCTGCACAGCCCACGCGCCGCTACTGCATCGGGCGGGATGTGCCGACTTCGATCTCGGCCAGACGGCGAGGTAAAGCTTTAACCGCTGCGTTCAGGGCTTGATCGCCAGCACATCGGTTTTTATGTGGCGCAATACCCGCTCCGCGGTATTGCCCAGCAGGCGGGCCTTGACACCCTTGCGCCCCACTGTGCCCATGACCACGATCTGCGCGCCCACCCGGGCCGCCCGGCTGCTGATCACCCGCTCTATCGGTCCCCGCTTGCAGTGGAACGCACTGACGGGCAGGTCGTGGGTGCGCGCCAGTTCGGCGATCCGCGGCGCCATCGCGGCCCGGGCGTCGCGGGCGAAAGCCACGGGATCGATGAGGTCGAGATCCGCCAGCAACACGGGTACCTCGATGGCGGTGATGATTTCAAGTTCCACCCCGAGGGCGCCACAGAGTTCCCTGGCCGCCGCCAGCACCTTGTGATTGAGGGCGTGCTTGGTGGCATTGTCGCTGGCCAGGTCCAGGCAGGCCAGTACCGGCTTTGCGCGGTGCCATTTCTTGCGGGCAACCAGCAGCACCGGGACGGGGCATTC
The DNA here is from genome assembly GCA_029859085.1 of Gammaproteobacteria bacterium. Lineage (GTDB taxonomy): Bacteria > Pseudomonadota > Gammaproteobacteria > Pseudomonadales > Halieaceae > JARRPM01. The sequence continues at coordinate 1,950 of JAOUDU010000153.1, forward strand.
CCTCAATAACTGCCAGTCCAGGGAGGTGTGGACCAGCGACTCGCTGCGGTGGCCGGTCTTGACCACCGCCACATAACTGCCGCCCGCGCAGCGTTTGTTGATCCACGAGTGCAGGTTTTTTTCCCATACGGTCTTCAGGGTGACCTTTTGCCCGGGCGCACAGTATTCATCTATTCGCGCCCGGACAGATTGCTCCCGCTCATCGAGCAGGCGCTTGCGTAGCAGTGTTTTTTCCGCGGCGCTGACCTGCAGGCCCGCCAGGGGCGCATGCACAAACGCGATGACATCCACCGCGAGCCCCAGCCTGCGCGCAAGTTCCATGCCCCTGGGTGTGGCAGCACAGGCTTGCTCGATATCGGCGATGATCAACAATTTGCCCATGAAAAAATCCCCCGGGGTTTTGGCAACCTCGAGGGATTATAGGGCCTTGGACGAGCCAGGCCAGCACTTCAGGTCAATGGTCCGGCAATTAACCTGTGCGACCTGCCATCCCGCTCAACTCGTCAGTGAGCCAGGCCCACCGGGTACCAGCGTGCACCCGCCTGGGTCACCTTGCCCTCCATCCGCAGGTCAACCAGGGCGCGCTCCACCACACCCTCGTGGTAGCTGCCCGCTGTCGAGGGTGTCCACTCATCGAGGAAGCTGGACAATTGGGCGGCAGTGGCACCGCGGCGATAGGAAACACGCATGGCCAGGTAGACCATGGACTTGATCATCCGCATGACTTTGTCGGTGATGGCAACAACGGGGCTGGACATGGCATAAACTCCTTGGTGGGTTTATGCACAAATTACCGGCAAGAGCCGCCCTGCAACATGGCCCGCGGCGCCGACGGCATGGCCGACCGCGCCAATATCGGGCGCCGGCGCCAGGCCGTGAAGATTACGCTGCCGTGCGCGTCCCGGCCCGGTACTCGGCCGGGGCGACACCGGTCAGGCGCTTGAACGCCCGGGAAAACGTACTGGGCTCGGAAAATCCCAGCAGGTAGGCGGTCTCAACGACCGAGCGCCCCGGGCTGCGCAAATACTTGCGCGCGAGCTGCATTCGGGTGTCCTGCAACAGGTCGATGTAGCTGGTGCCCTCGTCCCTGAGTTTGCGCTGCAAAGTGCGGCTGCTGATATGCAGGGACCTGGCGATCTGGTGCTGGCTGGGGGGTCCGTCCGGCAGCCGCTCGACTATCTTGTCCACCACATCCCTGGTGGTGGACCTTGCCAGGAAACTGTCCAGGTAGGCCTGGGTGTGCTCATCGTTGATCCGCGCCAGATGGGGGTCGCCTGTGACCAGCGGCTCCATGATGTCGGAGCGGGACCAGGTAATCCGGGTGCTGTCAGCGGCAAACACCACCCGGCTCGCCAACAGGGATTCCCAGCGCTGGGGCTCGGATGGCAGTGGCCGTTCCAGCAGGACCCTGACCGGCGCCAGGAACTCACCCAGGGTGAGCCGGCACATCCGGGTGATTACGCCAACGGCATAATCCCGGCTGGCCGGCACAATTCCTTCGAGGCGCGGATCCATGCCCAGGCAGAGGTCAATGCTGTCGCCCTCTTCCTCCAATTGCAGCTGGGTCCCGGTACTCACCAGGCGCCCAAAGCGCTGCAGCCGCAACAGCCCGGCATAAACCGTGTCGCTGGCCAGCCATGCCAGCCCCAGGCTGTGCAATACCTGTGGCTGCAACTGTTCGGCCGCGAGCAGGCCGAAGGCCTCGTCACCGCTGGCCATCACGCACTGCCCCATCAAGCGGTTGAAATCGACCTGGCTCACCCGCCAGTCGGGATTGGCGCCCCTGGCAAGGTCAATGCCTGCCCCCTCGACCACCGGCAGAGGATCGATACCCAGCTGGCGCAGCGCCTGCGCAACCGGCACGATAAAACTGCCCAGCAGCGAGTGGGCCCCTGGCGCGGTGCGAGTCATTCCCGAAGACACCCCTGGCAAGTAAAAAGCGAATATAGCACCACCGCCTGTCTCAACCGTAAAACCAGTAGGCGACCGCGATGGAAGCGCCTATCCCCGCAGCGTCCGCCGCCAGGCCGCAGGCGAGGGCGTGGCGGCTGTGGCGAATACCCACCGCGCCAAAATACACCGCGAGCACATAGAATGTGGTCTCGGTGGAACCCTGCAGGGTGGCCGCGAGCCGTCCCTGGAACGAGTCCACGCCGAAGGTGTTCATGGTGTCGATCATCATGGCCCGGGCGCCGGAACCGGACAGCGGTTTCATCAGCGCGGTGGGCATGCCATCCACCCAGCGCGCGTCCCAGCCACCCAGCGCGACCAGCTCCCGCAGGCCGCCCATCGCGACATCCATCGCCCCGCTGGCGCGAAAAACACCGATCGCAGCGAGCATGGCGAGCAGGTAGGGGATGATTCCGATGGCGGTTTCAAAACCCTGGCGCGCGCCCTCGATAAAGGTGTCATAGACGTTCACCGCACGGCGGTGGGCCACCAGTAAAAACAGCATGATGAGCCCTATGATCAGCAGGTTGCTGACCAGGCTGGACTGTTGCTGCAGCTGCTCCGCGCCCAGGGTTGCAAACCAGCCGACCAGCGCCAGCAACACCGCGAATGCGCCCCCGAGGTACATCAGCACCACCGTGTCTGCCAGCCGGATGCGCTGCACCCAGGCGGTGACCAGCAATCCCGCCAGGGTCGAACAGCAGGTGGCTATCAGGATCGGGATGAAAACCGCGGCGGGGTCCGGCGCGCCCAGCTGGGCGCGGTACAGCAGGATGGTCACCGGGAACAGGGTAACGGCCGAGGTATTGAGCACCAGGAACAGGATCTGCGCATCGGTGGCCACCTGCGGGTTCGGGTTGAGGGACTGCAGGTCCTTCATCGCCTTGATCCCCAGCGGGGTGGCGGCGTTATCCAGCCCCAGGATGTTGGCCGCGAGATTGAGGGTCATCGAGGAGATGGCCGGGTGGCCCGGCGGCACCCCGGGCATCAGGCGCGTGAACAGCGGCGACAGCGCCCGGGCCAGCCTGTCGATGAGCCCACTGGCCTCCCCTATCGCCACAATACCCAGCCACAGGGCCATCAGCCCGATCAGCCCGATCGCCAGTTGCACCGAAAGACCGGCCATCTCGAACAGGGCCGCGACCATGCGCTGGAACACGGCGGCGTCGCCCAGGCCCAGCCACTGGTATAACGCGCTGATAAAGGCGACGACAAAAAAGCCCAGCCAGATACGATGCAGCATCGAGTACCCTGTTGCGCGTTCGAAAGTGCAGGCAGACTAAAGCAAAACCTTGCGCCGACCCAAGGGACGCGTATACTGTTTTTTTGTACAGTACAGGGAAAACACCCGGCTCCGACATGGCTGACGACGGCGACATCATTGTGCGGCAGCGCAGCGTGCGCAAGGGGCGCGGCGCGCTCAGCAACGCCGGCAGCCGCTACCAGCCCACCCGGGTGGAGTGGGATGACGGCGTCCTCGGCCCAACTCCGGTAACCGAGTGCCGCCCGGTGGATGCCCGCAGCATCATCTCCCGCAATACCTCGCCGGATATTCCCTTCAGCCAGTCGATCAACCCCTACCAGGGCTGCGAGCACGGCTGCGTCTACTGCTACGCCAGGCCCACCCACGCCTACCTCGACCTGTCTCCCGGGGTGGATTTCGAAACCCGACTCACCTACAAGCGCAATGCCGCCGCGCTGCTTGAGCGCGAACTGGCCAGGCCGGGTTACACCTGCAGCTGTATCACCCTGGGCGCCAATACCGACCCCTACCAGCCGGTCGAGAAGGAACACCGCATCACCCGGCAATTACTCGAAGTGCTGCAGCGCCACCGGCACCCGGTGGCGATCATCACCAAGGGCGCGCTGGTAACCCGGGACATCGATATCCTGGCCGAATTGGCGGCGGACGGCCTGTGCTCGGTCGCCATCAGCGTGACCACCCTCGATGCCGACCTGAAGCGGCTGCTCGAGCCCAGGGCCGCCTCCGGCCGGGCCAGGCTGGCGGCGATGGAGGCGCTGGCCTCTGCGGGGATTCCGGTCACCCTGCTGTTCGCTCCCGTCATTCCCGCCCTCAACGACGCTGAGATGGAAACCATCCTCGCAGCATCGCAGGCCGCCGGCGCCTCTGCAGCAGCGTACATGCTGCTGCGCCTGCCGCTGGAGATACGCGACCTGTTTTTTGAGTGGCTGCACCAGCACTACCCGCTGCGCGCGCAACATGTGATCAGCGTGCTGCGCCAGAGCCGCGGGGGCGCCGATTACGACAGCCGCTTCGGCCACCGTATGCGCGGCACGGGCACCTTTGCGGACCTGTTGGCCCAGCGTTTCCGGGTCGCCTGTAAACGCCTGGGCCTCACCCGGGGCGAGGGCACAGCCGGCGGCCGCACCGACCTGTTCGCCCCGCCGTTGCCGGCGCGCGGCAGCACGGGTAAAACGAACAGGGATCAGTTCGAGCTGTTTTGATCCGCGGCGGGATAGAACAGGTTGCGCCAGCTGACCCGCTGGAAAGGCCGCCACTGGTCCGGGTCGGTGGCCAGGCGTTCGGCGACCAGGTACCAGATAACCGGGTTGAAGGTCATGCCGCAGTGACTGCCCCTCACCTGGATATTCTGGCTGCGGTGATGGTGATCCTGCTGCAGTGTGGTACGCCAATTGACGATGCCGTCACCCTTG